>NZ_QBLR01000072.1:0-14800 GCF_003070835.1 Halanaerobium sp.
TGTTAAGCACGCCGCCAGCGTTCGTCCTGAGCCAGGATCAAACTCTCCGTATAAAGAATTTGAATTTGGCTCATATTATTTAATATAAGCTTTAAACTAATAATTACTTTTAAGTTTTAACACTCAAAGTATATTAACGTTGGCTTGCTGTTTAATTTTCAAGGTTCCCCAAAATCTCTTTTATAGAACAAATTGATATTTTCGGACTTGCCCATTGAGGGCGGCGCCGATATTATTTTTATTCTTGTTTAGAGATAATGTTTTCTTCTATATTTCCTGCCGCGTTTTTTATCAGCGACATTTAATATCTTATCAACTCTGCCTCACTTTGTCAAGAACTTTTTAGAAAAACTTTAAATAATTTCAAATAAAAAGTTTAAAAGCCCTAATGACTCTCGAAAGTTTTTGTTCTACTTTCTGTGCGACGCTTATTATCATATCAGGGCTTTTTGGCTTTGTCAAGAGATTTTAAAACTTTTTTTGATAATTCCTCCACCCAGGACTAGATCATCTAGATAAAAAACAACTGATTGGCCTGGTGTAACAGCTCTTTGAGCTTCTTCAAATTCAACCTTTAATTCATTTTCGGCTGTTTTTTCAATATAAGCTTTAACAGGATAGCTGTTATATCTAATTTGAGCTTCAACCTCCATTCGACCATCAATATCTGCAAAAGGAATAAAATTAATATCTTCTGCAATTAAACCATCACTAAATACAGCGTCATCCTTACCAACAATCACAGCATTGTTTTCATAGTCAAGTTCTGTTACATAAATTGGATAACCCATAGAAATTCCCAAACCTCTACGCTGACCAATTGTATAATGAGACAAACCATGATGAGTTCCAACTTGATTGCCTTCACTATCTAAAATAGGTCCATCTTTTGAGATCTCAGGATAATTGGTATCTAGAAATCTGACATAATCATCATCAGGAACAAAACAAATCTCCTGACTTTCTGCCTTATTATGAATTTCAAAACCTAACTCTTTAGCTTTTGTACGAATTTCATCTTTTGTATATTCACTTAAAGGAAAGAGGGTTTGACTTAATTGCTTCTGATTCAGCACATAAAGCATATAACTCTGATCTTTGTTTTCATCCAGACCCTTTTTTAAAATATAACGTCCATTTTCTTTTTCAATTTTTGCATAATGGCCGCTGGCAATATAATCACAGCCAATTTCTATTGCTTTTCTGTGTAAAGCTTCAAATTTTATTTCCTTATTGCACATTACACAGGGATTTGGAGTTCTTCCTCTACTGTATTCATCCACAAAATAATCAATAACCTTATCCTGAAATTCCTCCTGCAGGTTAAATACAAAATGAGGAATGTCTAATTTTTGAGCAACTCTTTTTGCATCCCTTACAGCTGAATAAGAACAGCAGTGATCTTCCCTGTCTGTTGCTTCTTCATAATCAGGAAAAATATGCATTGTTCCTCCGATTACTTCATATCCTTCTTCTTTTAAAAGAGCAGCAGCTACTGAACTGTCGACACCACCACTCATTGCAATCATAACTTTTTTCATTACTTACACCCTTATAAATTAGTTTATTCTTACTTTAATGAATTCAATCTATCAATAATTTCTTTTAATTTCTCCATCACATAATCTATTTCTTCTTTGGTATTTCCACGACCAAGTGAAAAGCGAATTGCTCCTTTTAAATATTCTTTTTCTAAATTTATCGCTTTAAGAACATGAGATACACTTAAAGAACCAGAAGCACAGGCTGAACCAGTTGCTGCAGCAATATCATTTAAAGTTAAATTGAATAAAATAGATTCAGCATCTAGATCTTTAAAAGCAATATTAATATTGGCAGGTAAACGCTTTTCTGAATCAGGTCCGTTAAGTTTTAAATTATCAAAAGTGGAAAAAAGCTGAGAAATAAAATATTCTCGCAATTTATTTAATTTACTACTTTTCTTTTTTAAATTTTTTAATGCTATTTCTGCTGCTCTGGCCATCCCAACTGCAGCGGCTGGATTAGCTGTACCAGCCCTTCTTTTTCTTTCCTGACTGCCTCCAGAAAGCTGAGGAATTAATTCTACTCCCTTACGTACAAAAAGAGCCCCTATACCCTTTGGCCCATTAAATTTATGTGCTGAAACCGAAAGCAGATCAACCCCTAGATCATTAACATCAATTTTTAATTGTCCTGCTGCCTGAACTGCATCTGTATGAAATAAAATATTATTCTCTCTAGCAACAGAAGCCAGCTCTTTAATCGGTTGAATAGTTCCTATCTCGTTATTTGCCAGCATAATTGAAATCAAAACAGTATCCTCACGGACTGCTTCCTTCAATTCTGCTGGATCAACAAAACCATTCTGATCCACACCAAGGTAAGTTATTTCAAACCCCAGATGCTTTTTTAAGTATTCACAGCTTTTTAAAACAGCATGGTGTTCTATTTGAGAAGTTATTATATGTTTACCTTTTTTAGAGAAAGCCATAGCTGCTCCCTTTAAAGCTAGATTATCAGCTTCAGTACCACCTGAAGTAAAAACAACTTCCTCCGCATTCTTTGCACCAATAAATTCTGCTACTGATTCTCTGGCATCTTCCAGAGCCGAAGCAGCTTTCTGCCCCTGAAGATGAGAACTGGCTGGATTAGCAAAAACCTGATTATAAAAAGGCTTCATTGCCTTAATAACTTCCTCCAGCATGGGGGTAGTTGCAGCATGATCAAAATATATATCTTCCATTTTATCCAGCCTCTATTTTTGCTTTATCTGCCATCTTCTCTCTCTGCTTTTCAGCCACTGCCTTATCTCTTAAATCAGCAAGAGACATGTTTTCAATTACCTCATTAATTACATCTGCTAATTCTTCCCATAAACCGTGAATTACACATTTATCAATATAATTACAGAAATCATCTTCTATTACACAATCAACTGGCGCAATTGGACCTTCTAAAGTTGTTAGAATATCAGCAACACTAATGTCTTCTGGTTCATGGTTAAGCATATAGCCACCATGAGCTCCTCTAACACTTTTAACTAATTTTGCCTTTCTTAATGTAGCAAATAATTGTTCTAAATACTGTTCAGAAATATTCTGTCTCTCAGAAATTTCGCGGATCGGAATTGCTTTTCCATCTTCGTGTTCTGCCAGATCCACCATTGCTCTTAATCCATATCTTCCTTTGGTTGACACTCTCATATTTTCACCTCATATAAACTTGACATCAATTATCAACTTTTAATTAATTTTAACATATGACTAAAACACTGTCAATACTGTTCTTCCAGATATATCAAATTATTTAAAAACACTTTTAATTATTTTAACTTCAGCTTCCGCAGCAGTTTTTTCTTTTAAAATTTTTTGAAGCTTCTCTTTTATATCAGTAGGGATAATTGCTCTAACAGCTGCTCCCTTATTTGTATACTCAGTATTTTGAATATCAGCTTTTAGAGATTCTAACTGCCCCAGCACAATTCCGATTTTATCAAAAGAGCTTTTAACCTCTAATAAATAGAACTCACTTAAAGTTTCTATCCCTGCTTCTTTTATAGCCAGCCTGGCTGTATCACCATAAGCTCTAATCAAGCCGCCGATTCCAAGTTTAGTTCCTCCAAAATATCTGGTAACAATTATTACTGTATTGAGCAAATTCTCTCCCTTAATAGCTTCTAATACAGGAGGGCCTGATGAACCAGATGGTTCACCATCATCATCGAAATATTCAATCGCTTCCTGCTCCAGTTCAGGATTTTCCACTCGAAAAGCAGAAACATTATGAGTAGCATCTGAGTACTTTTCCTTAATTTCTGCAATTCTTTTTTCAGCCTCACTGCGATTTTTGACTGAAAATATACTGCCATAAAATTTACTGTCCTTGACCTGGTTTCTAACCTCCATATTGCTTGCTGGTCTTTTCTTTAGTTTAGACATTACTTTTCATCCCCTGAGCTGCTATTATTTTTTAGATATTCTAAAAATTTCGCAGTCTTTTTTTCTCTCCCCATTTTCCCAGGCTTATAAAATGAAAGACCCTGCATATCTTCGGGCAGATAGTTTTGTTCAACATAATTTTTCGGGTAGCTGTGTGGATATTTATAATCAAGTCCATGGCCTAATTCTGAGGCACCAGCATAATGGCTGTCTTTAAGATGAGGTGGTACATCTCCTGCTTTATTATTTTCCACAAAGTCCACCGCACTATTGATTGCTTTAACAATTGAATTGCTCTTTGGTGCAGTAGCAATGTAAATTACAGCTTCTGCCAAGGGAATTTTTGCTTCTGGAAAGCCAATCTGTTCTACAGCTCTGGCTGCAGACTCTGCTATAATGAGTGCAGTTGGATCTGCCATACCCACATCTTCTGCGGCATGGATTACAACTCTGCGGGCAATAAACTTAGGATCTTCCCCACTGACAATCATTCGAGCAAGCCAGTAAATGGCCGCATCAGGATCTGAGCCGCGCATACTTTTAATAAAAGCAGAGATTATATCATAGTGGTTATCACCTGAGCGATCATAGTTAAGTATTTTTTTCTGCATTGACTCCTCAATTATCTCCTGATTAAGTTTAATTAGTCCGTCTTTATCAGCAGGGGTAGTCAAAACAGCAAGTTCCAGGGTATTTAAAGCCACTCTGGCATCACCATCAGCAAGTTCAGCAATAAAATTGAGATCTTTATCTGAAATCTCAACCTTAAGTTTACCCAATCCTCTATCTTGATCCGCAAGAGCTTTTTTTAATATCGAATATACCTGATTACTATTTAATTTTTCTAACCTGAAAATTCTGGACCTGGATAAAAGTGGTGAATTAACTTCAAAGTATGGATTTTCTGTTGTAGCTCCAATCATAATAACTGTACCGTTTTCTACTGAAGGCAGTAAAGCATCCTGTTGAGATTTATTAAAACGGTGAATTTCATCAATAAAAAGAATGGTCTTTTTATTATATAAATTACGGTTAGATTTTGCTTTTTTTATTACTTCGCGAATATCTTTAACTCCAGATGTAACTGCATTTAATTTAACAAATTCAGCTTCGGTCTGGTTTGCAATCACTTGAGCCAGACTTGTTTTGCCAGTGCCGGGTGGTCCATAAAAAATTAGAGACTGCAGCCGATCAGCTTTAATAGCTCTGCTTAAAAGTTTATTTTCTCCGACGATTTCTTCCTGACCATAAAATTCTTCCAGACTGCGGGGGCGCATCCTGTAGGCCAGCGGACGGTCATTATTGTTTTCCTGGTTATTTTGATTATCAAAAAGGTTCACACTCTCACCTCTACTGTTTTGTACGGATAACTTCCTTTTCTGTAATTATTAAATCAACTGGAACATCATGATCTTCAACTGGAATTGAATCAACAATAAACCTGTCATAGCAAAAACCAACTTTAAGAGCGCCATCTGCATGTTTACTTAAGAAACTATCGTAATATCCTCCACCATAACCTATCCTGTAACCTTCTGGGGTAAAACAGGCACCAGGAACAATTATTAAATCAAGATCTTCTGGAACCTCTTCACCGCGAATTCGAGCTACTGGTTCCTGAACTCCATAAACACCTTCTTTTAAATCTGAATCAAGATTATTAATCTGAGCAGTTCCTAGATCAATTTGATCTTTTCTAGTATAGGGAAGATATAAGAGATATCCCTGATCTAATAATTCTTCCATTAAATCAAATGTTTCTATCTCTTTTCGCATTGAAGCATACGCCATTACTTTTTTGGCAGTTTCTAATTGTGGAAGTTTTAAAAACTGTTTATTTATTTTTTGGCTCCAACTGCTGATTTTGTTTTGTGGAATTTCTGATCTCTCTTTTAAGTATTTTTTTCTTAGCTCTTCTTTTTTCTGCATAAAATTCACCCCAATTTTATTATTGAATTCTAATCCTATAATAGCAGAAATTTAATATTTCTGCAAAGTATTATCCTAGCTCAAAAATCAAATTTAGTCCGGCTTTTAACAGCAGATTATAATACTTTAGATACGAAAAAAGCTAACCTTATAAAGGTTAGCTAAAAGTCCATCCACCGTGCCGGTTGATTTGGAATTTTGATCCCTGTCTGCCAAGTGGGTGCCCTCCTACCTGGTTTATAGGTCCATTTAAGGCTTCTACGCCGCAGGTAGAGCTCAGGCTCCCTATGTCTAAGTGTTGGTCAAAATGTTTAATCATTATCGAACACGGCAGATGGTATTTACTTTTCTATAAATAATATTAACATATCTCATCTAAATCTGCAAGCAAAAAATCCCTGTAATGTCACTAAGAACGGATGGAAATTCCAAGTTCCTGCAGCTGTTTTTTGTCGACTTTTGAAGGTGCGTTTGTCAGAGGAGATGTTGCTCTCTGAGTTTTAGGGAAAGCAATAACATCTCTAATTGAATCAGTGCGCCCCACGATCATCATTAGACGATCAAGTCCAAAGGCAATCCCACCATGAGGAGGTGTACCATAATCAAAAGCATCAAGCAAATAACCAAATTTTTCCTGCTGCTCCTCTTTGCTGATGGACAGAGCAGAAAATACCTTTTCCTGCAGTTTGTGATTATTAATTCTAATACTTCCTCCACCCAGTTCTTCACCATTTAAAACAAGGTCATAGGCTTTTGATTTTACAGATGCGGGATCAGTATCTAACTTTTCTATATCCTCTTCCAGTGGTGCGGTAAATGGATGATGAATTGCAGTTAAGCGGTCTTCCTCTTCATCATATTCAAATAAAGGAAAGTCCACAATCCAGACAAATTCGTAAACTTCATCAGGAATTAAATTATTGTCTTTAGCAATCTTAAGGCGGAGATTACCTAAAGCTGCAGCTACTACCGCTGGTTTATCAGCAACAATTAATAATAAATCTCCCTGTTCTGCTTCCATAGCTTTTTTAATTCCTTCAATTTCTGATTCGGAAAGGAATTTAGCAATTGGAGATTTTAGTTCATCCTCTCTTAAAGCCATCCAGGCCAGACCCTTTGCTTTAAACATTTTTACATAATCTTCAAAGGCATCAATGGTACTTCGTGGAGAATCTGCTCCTCCTTTAAAGTTTATACCTTTTACCTGGCCACCTTTACTAACAGTTCCACTAAAAATATTAAAATCACTATCTTTAACTACCTCAGATAAATCCTTAAGCTCCATACCAAAACGAAGATCGGGCTTGTCAGAACCAAAACGGTCCATTGCTTCCTGGTAGGACATTCTTTTAATTTTTTCAGGAACTTCAATATCACCAACAGCAAACAATTCTTTCATTAATCCCTCAGTAATCTCCATAACTTCTTCCTGATTAACAAAAGACATCTCCATATCAATCTGAGTAAATTCTGGCTGACGGTTTGCTCTTAAATCTTCATCTCTAAAACAGCGAGCTATCTGAAAATATCTTTCCATTCCAGAAACCATCAATAACTGTTTAAATATCTGAGGAGACTGTGGTAGAGCAAAAAACTGACCGGGGTTAACTCTACTTGGAACCAGATAGTCTCTGGCTCCCTCAGGAGAACTCTTGGTTAAAATTGGAGTTTCAATTTCCCAGAATCCATTTTGATCCAGAAAATCTCTGGTAGTTTTAGTTATTTTATGTCTCAGCCCCATAAGTTTTGTCATTTTAGGCCTTCTTAAATCTAAATATCTATATTTTAACCTTACATCTTCACCGGTATCAATATTGTCCTCAATTTGGATTGGAGGAGTCTCAGCTTTATCTAAAACTCTTAATTCTTCCGCCTTGATTTCAATTTCACCAGTTGGAAGATCCGGATTAATATTCCCCTCCGGTCTCGGCTCAACCTCTCCGGTAATTGCAACTACATATTCCGAACGAAGAGTATCAGCTTTTTCAAATAGTTCTTTACCAGAATCAGGATTAAACACCACCTGAACAATTCCTGAACGATCTCTAATATCAGTAAATATAACACCACCGTGATCTCTTCGTTTTTGTACCCACCCCATGATTGTTACTCTGTCTTGATTGTCTTTTTTACTAACTTCTCCACAGAGGTGGGTTCTCTTTAAATCTTTAATTGTTTCACCCATCTTAAATATCCTCCTTATCTACTAGCTGCTTCATTTCCTCTAATAAGTTGCTTAATTGAATTTCTTTTTCATCTCCACTTTTCATATTTCTAATTGTAGCAGAGTTATTATTAAGTTCATTTTCGCCAATAATTATTGTATACTCAGCATTCATGCGGTCAGCTGATTTCATTTGAGAGCCAACACTTCGTCCCAAATAATCGATTTCAGTTCTAAAACCTTTATTTCTCAGCTGATCAAGAAGTTTAAATGATTCTTTTTTAGCCTGATCTCCAATGACTGTTATGTAAAGATCAACACCTGATTCTACAGGCAGCTCGATATCTTTTGCCTCTAAAGAAAGCAGCAATCTCTCAATTCCAAGGGCAAAACCAATACCAGGCAGATCTCTATTGCCTATTTCTTCAGCCAGACCATTGTAGCGGCCTCCACCAAAGACAGTATCCTGTGCTCCCAGCGCATTATCTTTAATTTCAAATGCAGTATTTGTATAATAATCAAGACCCCTGACCAAAAGTGGATTGATAATATAATCCAGGTTCAAAATATCAAGGTATTCCTGTACATCATTAAAATGATCAGCACAGCTTTGACAGAGATTATCAGTAATCTTTGGCGCATCTTTAATTACAGACTGACAGCTTTCGTTTTTACAGTCCAGAACCCGCAATGGATTTCTATCAATTCTGCTCTTACAGTTATCACATAATTGTTCTTTGTTTTCATTTAAATATTTTTTTAATTTATCTACATAAGTTGGACGGCATTCTCCACAACCTACACTATTTAAATGAAGTTCCAGGTCATTAAGACCAAAATCTTGAAGCAGACGCATCCCTAAGGAAATGATTTCTGCATCAAGTGCAGGATCATTGGAAGCTATTGCCTCAACTCCCAGCTGATGAAACTGTCTAAATCTGCCTGATTGTGGTCTTTCATATCTAAACATTGGTCCAATATAGTAATATTTAGTCGGTTGAGCCTGTCCGTAAATTTTATTTTCTAAAAATGATCTGATTACAGAAGCAGTACCCTCGGGTCTGAGAGTGATACTTCTGCCTCCTTTATCCTCAAAGGTATACATCTCCTTTTCAACAATATCAGTTACTTCACCAATACCGCGCTGAAAGAGTTCTGTATATTCAAAAATAGGAGTTCTAATTTCCTGATAATTATAATTCGAAAAAATTTCATGTGTTTTCTTCTCAATATACTGCCACTTCAAAGTATCTGGCGGCAGAATATCATTGGTACCTCTTGGAGCATTAAACTTCATTTTTATTTCACCTACTGTTTATTCATTTAGTTTTAGAAAATCTATCAGCCAGGATTATTAATAATCAGAGCTGATAGATTTAATAGTTAACTTAGTAAATTTACTCTTTAATTTTTATCTAAATAAATGATTAATTATTATTTTTAGTTTCAACTGGTGACTCAACTTTAACTTCTTCTTTCACTTCTTTTGCTTCTTCTTTAATATCTTCAGTAGTTTCCTGATCTACCTCTGGAGACGATTTAGTCTGCATATCCTCACTAATCCGCTGAATCTCTTTCATTGCTGACTGAGCTTTTTTCTCAGCGCCAAGACGGCTATACATCATGTAGAGCTGATAATATGTCATAAAATCATCCTCTGCAGCAGCTGAAATTTTATCAAGCTGTGCTATTGCCTCTTCATTATTTTCCTGATCAGCAAGGAACTGAGCATAATTAAATCTTAAGTCAGTATTTTCAGGATAAGACTCTAGTGCACTATTATAAACTTCTTTTGCTCTTTCAAGATTATTCTGACCCTCATATGCCTGAGCTAAATAGCTGTAGAAAATCGGATCTGTTTCTTTCTCCTCAACAAAAGCAGAGAATTCTTCTGCTGCCTGTTTATAATTTTCATTTTCTAAAGCATGATAGGCACTTAAAACAGGATCATTAATAGTAATTTCAGCATCTGCTTTTAACTCTGCCAGCCAGCTGTTAATAGCTTCATTTCTTTTTTGTGATCTTATTTCCTGTTCAAGATCATCTCTAACTTCTGCCATTGCTGGTCTTTCAGTTTCAGAGTTTTCAGCTTCAGTATTTTCCTCTTCTGACTCTGCCTCTTCAGCAGTATCTTCTTCAGCTGCTTCTGGTTCAGGATATCGCTGCTGGTATAGTTCTTCAATTTCTTCTTCGCTTACCTCAATTTCGCCAATACCCTGATCGATTGTTTGAGTTATCGTTTTGCTATCCTCAATACTTGCTTTTATATCTTCTCTTAAATCACCAATTGTATAACCCTGTTCAGCCAGAGCTTCTGATAATTCGTTTTCAGTCATTTCGTTCTGCTCTAAAATATTATTATAATTTTCATCTATCTCAGCTTCAGAAACTTCAACATCAACATCTAAAACTTCTGCTTGAGCCATCAACAGTTTTCTTTCAATTAAAGCATCCAGAACATTATACCTAAATGGTATAATCTGGCTGCTGCTCAAGTTAGATTGTGGCGCCTGCTGCTGTAAAAGCGAGAAATATTCCTGTTGAGAAATTTCCATCCCGTTAACTTCTGCAATTACAGATGGGTTTTGATTGGGAGCCTGTCCGCCTCCACCCTGATTATTTAAATAGGCACCATAGCCCATAAATCCACCTGAAATAACAAAGGCAATTACAACTATATAAACAATAATTCTACTATTATCGCGTAAAGTATCAAACAAAACCTTACACTCCCCTCTCTTAAATATATATTTTTTATAAAATAAAAATTATCTATAAAATTATTTTAATCCTTTTTAATTTTAACCTATTAAAATTTAGATGTCAAACCTCAGCTGATTGCTGGCCAGACACTTTTTTTAAAATTGGTTAAATTACTGCTTGGACCATGACCGGGATAAAAAGTGCAATTTTCCGGCAGCTGAAAAATTTTGTCTTTGATTGATTTCTCAAGTTCACTATAATCACTGTCCTGTAGATCAGTTCTGCCAATCCCATTTGCAAAAATACAGTCACCAGAAAAAAGTATGTTTTCTTCCGGAATATAAATAGAAATTCCATCTTCACTGTGACCTGGAGTAGTGATAAATCTAAAAGTCAATGATTCGAAATCAATCTCCTCACCATCAGCAACTGCTCTGTCCGTTAAAGGTGCAGTGATTGCCTGCTGTGTAAAGAGACTGGAAAGATTTAACTGTGGATCAGTAAATTTTAAATCAGCTTTTTTATGAGCCAGTATCTCAGCCCCCGTCTTTTCTTTTAAAAATTCGTTTGCTGCAATATGATCAAAATGACCATGGGTGTTGATTATATATTTAAGCTCCAGCTCATTTTCTTTTAGATAATTATATAATCTTTTACCTTCAGCACCTGGATCAATTACCACGGCTTCGCCAGCCTGAGAAATAATATATGATTTTACCATAAGTTCTCCAACAGTAAATTCTTTTAAATTCATATTTTCCTCCATTTTAACTATCAAAACTTCTTTTTACTGTCCACCAGAATTGTAACCGGACCATCATTAATTAAACTGACATCCATCATCGCCTGAAACTCTCCTGTTTCAATTTTTAGGCTGGACTTTTCTGCTTCTTTAACAAAATAATTATATAATTTCTCAGCTTCTGCAGGTGGTGCTGCTTCAAAAAAACTTGGTCTTCTCCCCTGTCTGCAGTCACCAAAAAGAGTAAACTGTGAGACCAGCATTATATCTTTATTTAGATCAGCAGCAGATAAATTTAATTTCTCTTCTTCATCCTCAAAAATTCTTAAATTTATTATTTTTTCCAGCAGATAGTCAGCATCCTGACGCCCATCTTCTTTTCCAATTCCTAAAAACACTAATAAACCGGAGTCGATCTCTCCGGTTATTTCAGAATCCACTTCTACTTTAGCTCTTTTAACACGCTGAACAACAGCTCGCATCTAATTCACTCCCCATTAAGCAGGTTTGGCTCGACTTACATTAAGCACACCTGAAATAGATTCAATCTTTTTCATTATATCGTACATATGCTCTGTAGAGCTCAATTCCAGTGACAGATTAATAACTGCTCGATTATGCTCACTGGTTCTGGCCATAACAGACAGCAGATTAATCTTTTCTTCTTTAATGATATGTGTTATATCATTAAGCAGAGCACTCTTATTTACAGCATCAATCCTGAGATCAACCTGGTAGGATTCTGTACGACCCTGTTCCCAGCTGACCTCAATTATTCTTTCTGGTTCACTTTCTTCAAGATTTTTTAAGTTTTTACAGTCTTCCCTGTGAACCGAAACTCCCCGACCTCTGGTAATATAACCGACTATATCATCACCAGGGACAGGATTACAGCATTTTGCCATCCTAACCAGCATGTCTTCCATTCCTTTTACAGAAACACCTTTATCTACTGATTCAGTTTTCCTCTGAGGGCTGTGTTTTTTCTCAAAATCTTTCTCTTCTTCATAATCCTTAAATTTGCTGACCACCTGTTTGGGACTAATATTACTGTATCCCAACTCTTCTAATAAATCATCAACATCTTTTCGCCCCAGCTCTTTTGTAATCTCTTTTAGCTCTTTTTCTTTATCTTTTTCGCTGAGTTCGATATTATATTTTTCCAGATGCTCATCCAGAATTCGATTACCTTTTTCAATGATTTCATCCCGGCGCTGCCTTTTGAACCAGTGCTTAATTTTACTTCTAGCTTTAGAAGTTTTAACAAATTTTAACCAGTCTCGGGATGGCCCATTACTTTTTTTAGAGGTTAAAATCTCAACAATATCACTGTTTTTTAACTTATATTCTAAAGGAACTATTTTACCATTCACCTTAGCTCCCACACAGCGGTGGCCAACTTCGGTATGGATATGATAGGCAAAATCAACAGGTGTTCCTCCTTTAGGCAGTGAAACAACATCACCTTCAGGAGTAAAAACAAAAACTTCATCCTCAAATAAATCAATTTTTAAAGTCTCCATAAATTCCTGTGGTTCCTGCAGATCTTTCTGCCATTCAAGCAGTCGTCTTAACCAGGATAATTTTTCTTCAAATTTTTCATCGCCCACCTTACCTTCTTTATATCGCCAGTGAGCGGCAATACCATATTCAGCAGTTTTATGCATTTCATAAGTTCTTATCTGTACTTCAAGTGGATCTCCATTAGGAGCAATTACAGTTGTGTGAAGTGACTGATACATATTTGACTTCGGCATAGCTATATAGTCTTTAAATCGTCCCGGCATAGGCTTCCAAATTTCATGAATAACCCCCATCACTTCATAACATTCTTTAACACTACCTACAAGAACCCTGACGGCAGTTAAATCATAAATTTCATCAAACTCCACTTCTTTACGCTTCATTTTATTATAAATACTGTATAAATGCTTGGGGCGACCATAAATTTCTGCTTCAATATCATGTTCTTTTAAAGTAGATTTTAGTTTTTCAATAGCCTCTTTTATATCTTTTTCTCTCTGTTTGCGATTGGCCTGCACTTTGTGGGAAACCTCATAATACATATCAGGTTTTAAATATCTAAAAGATAAGTCTTCTAACTCCCACTTAATCTTAGACATTCCCAGACGGTGGGCAAGAGGAGCATAAATTTCTAAAGTTTCTCTGGATTTTTCTTTTCTTTTTTCTTTTTTTAGATAGTTTAAAGTTCTCATATTGTGCAGTCTGTCAGCAAGTTTTATCAACACGACCCGAATATCCTCTGCCATAGCTACAAACATTTTACGCAGACTTTCTGCCTGCTGATCTTCTTTAGTTTTAAACTGCATTCTGGTCAGTTTTGTGACTCCATCCACAATATGTGCCACCTCAGATCCAAATTCTCTTTCAATTTCTTCACTGCTAATCCCAGTATCCTCAACAACATCATGCAGTAAAGAAGCAACAATTGAAACAATGTCAAGCTCTAGATCAGCAAGAATAATAGCCACACCAAGTGGGTGCTCAACAAAAGGTTCACCAGAAACTCTAAACTGCTCCTGATGTGCTCTTTCGGCATACTGATAGGCTTTTTTTACCATTTCTAGATCTGGTTCATCCATATAAGATTTTATTTTATCTAATAAAGTATCTAGTTCCATCTATATTTATACTCCTTCAATTACCCGAAAATTAAATAATTAATTATTCAATTAATAATGATTTAATTTCATAATCTTTAAGAACTTCTCTACCTGTCAGAGCTTCAAGTTCTAATAAAAATGCACAACCAACTACCTCTCCACCTAATTCTTCTATCATTTCGGTAGCAGCAAGAGTAGTTCCACCTGTGGCCAGCAGATCATCCACAATTAAAACCTTATCTCCTTCAGTTACTGCATCTCTATGTATTTCAATTTCATTCTTTCCATATTCCAGTTCATATGATTTTTTTAATACTTCATGTGGTAATTTACCCGGTTTTCTAATTGGAATAAACCCCTTGTCAAGTTCTATTGCCAGAGGTGTACCAACCAAAAATCCTCGAGCTTCAATTCCTACCACATAATCAATATCATAATCTCTAAACATATCTGCCATTTTAACTATGGCTTCTTTAAGTGCTTCCCTATCCCGTAAAAGTGGTGTAATATCTTTAAATAAAATCCCTTCTTTTGGGAAATCAGGAATGTTTCTTATTTTGTCACTAAGATTCATTTTTATCCTCCTTAAAATTAGATACATTTGCTATCAGGTCAAATAGATTTTCTTTAAAAACTAAGTTTTTAAATGTCATAAAATTTTCCATTCGCCTGGATAATTTATTATATCGTACTGAGCCTTTAAAGTCCAATTGATTTT
>NZ_QBLR01000073.1:0-14771 GCF_003070835.1 Halanaerobium sp.
CCTGTTCAACTGTCCCTTTTCTGGGATTAGTTCCTGCATTACCATCTTCTAATGCATATTTGGCCATTTCTTCAAAATCTTCTTCTTTAATATCAAATTCTGATTCACTTAAAGAAGTAGGAATTCCAATATCTTTTGCAAGCTGCTTTATTGCCTCTAAAGATGATTCTGCAGCTTCTCTTGTTGACATATTATCAGTATTTACACCAAAAATTTCTGCTATTTTTGCAAAACGCTCTAATTTAGCACCTAGATTAAACTTTTCTACATAGGGAAGTAAGATTGCATTGGCAATTCCATGCGGCATATCATAAAATCCACCTAATTGATGTGCCATTGCATGAACATAACCTAAACCACCATTGTTAAAAGCAAAACCTGAAAGAACTGAAGCATTAGCCATATTTTCTCTTGCTTCAATATCTTGACCATTATAAACAGCATTTCTCAGATTTTCAGCTATCAGCTTCATTGCCTCTAAGGCTGCTGCATCGGTTAAAGGATTAGCACCTGTAGAAACATAAGTTTCTAAAGCATGAGTTAAAGCATCCATTCCAGTAGCTGCTGTAAGTCCAGCTGGTTTATCAACCATTAACTCCGGATCATTTATTGAAACATCAGGAGTATTTCTCCAGCTAACAATTACGAATTTCACATTTGGAGTCTGAGAAGTATCAGTAATTACAGCATGTCTTGTAACTTCACTGGCAGTTCCAGCTGTTGTATTAACACAGACCATCGGTGGTGTTTCATTTTCTAATTTCTCAATTCCTGCATAATCTTGATACAGGTCACCATCATGTGTTGCTGCTACCCCAATTGCTTTACCACAATCATGTGGACTTCCTCCACCAACTGTAACAATCATGTCACAATTTTCTTTTTCATAAATTTCTAATCCTGCATAAACATCTTTATCTTTAGGATTTGGAGTTACACCATCAAAAATAACATATTCCAATCCAACTTTTTTTAAATAATCTCCAACTATCTGAACTGGTCCAGATTCTAAACTGTTTAAATAATTATCAGTAACTAATAAAACTTTTTCAGCACCTAAAATTTTACATCTCTCTCCAACTACTTCAACACAACCGGCACCCATGAAATTAACTGTTGGTAACATATAATCGTAATACTCTGACATCAAAATTTCCTCCTTATATTTCGTGAATTATTTAACTTGAGTTAATTTTACTATATTGTGATAGTTTTTGCAAGTTTTTTATTAAAATATTTCAATAATGAGCACATATTTAACTTTTTTAGTTTAATCATTGCAAAAAACATCATAGTTCTTGATTGTATTTAAAAGAATTGTTAAAATTATAATTAGATATAAAAAGGGGAGATTAGAGATGCTGAAAGAAGAACGTTTATTAAAAATAATAAACAAACTTAATTTAACTGAAACTATTACGATTAAAGAATTAGCAAATAATTTTGATGTTTCAGAATCAACAATCAGACGTGATCTGGATGAACTAGAAGAAAAAGGTTATGTCAAAAGAACACATGGGGGCGCAATTTTAATTGAAAAATTTAATAACGAGTATAACTTCCTTAAAAAAACTAAAGAAAATATTAATGAAAAAACTGCAATTGCTAAATATGCAGCTAACTTAGTCAAAAATGGAGATATTATTGCCATCAATTCCAGCACCTTAACTTATTTGATGGCAAAAGAACTAAAAGCAAAAAATGTCAAAGTTGTGACAAATTCTGTTGATATAATTGTTGAATTAAGCAATAAAAATGATTATGATATCTCTGTTTTAGGAGGGGATTATTTCCATCTAGCCAGAACCATAGAAGGTCCGATAACAGAAAAACAGATTAGAGAAATGCATTTTGACAAAGCTTTTTTAGGGGTAAATGGAATTGATGTAAATCTAGCTCTATCAACCGCAAGTCCAATTGAAGCCAGCAGCAAAAAAGCGATGATAGACTGCAGTAATAAGAGTTATATTTTAAGCGAAAGTAATAAATTTGATAATGCTTCATTTTATAAAATAGCAGATTTTACAGATATAACTGCCATTATAAGTGATAAAAATTTAAGTGATAAGAAATTAAAAAAATATCAGCAGTATGCAAAAATAATTAAATCAAATTTATAACCCGGTCTAACCAGACCGAGTTATATTTTTTTACTATTTTCCTTTTAATATCTGACTAAAAATATAATGAGCAAAATCATCGGCAGCTGCAGGATGTTCTAAAATCTTATACTTTAACTTAGCATATTTAGTTTTTAGTTCTTCCATTCGCTCTGGTATATCTTTTCGTACATGATAACCCGCAAAAATAAAGAGGGGAAAAATATCAATCTGCTCATATTTTGAAGTCATTAAATTTTTAATAACTATTTCCAGCTGCGGAGAAGCAAATTCAAGGCAGGCTCCTTTAATCGCGGTATATTCGCTCTCCCTGCCTTCAGAATTGATTTTATTTAATTTTTGAATAAAATCTTTAAATTCCTGATTGCTTTCTTTTCGTTTGCTGCCGTGACTGACTACAACTAATGCTTTTTTGTCTGCCATTATAATTCCACCTTTAACTTTTTTAGAACCTGATAGTTAGCCTCAATGGTTTTATCCAGATCTTTGTCACTTAGAGCTAAAGAAATAAAGTTTGCTTCAAACTGAGAAGGAGGTAGATAAATTCCGGCCTCTATCATTTCTTTAAAATAAGCTGCAAAAAGCTGCTGATCACATTTTTTAACATCCTGATAATTTTTAACCTTTTGCTCAGTAAAAAACAGAGTAAACATTGAGCCCACCCGATTAAAATATGCCGGAAAATCAAGTTTTTCAATATTTCTTTTAAAGCCTTTTTCCAGTTTTTCTGCTTTTGATTCTAATTGAGAATATATCTTTTTATTTTTCAATTCCTTTAAAGTGGCCAGACCTGCCTGCATGGCCATTGGATTACCTGATAAAGTTCCCGCCTGATAAACCGGGCCAGCAGGAGCAATATAATTCATAATCTCTTCCTTCCCTGCATAAGCACCAACCGGCATACCTCCACCAATTATTTTTCCAAAAGTACTTAGGTCAGGTTCAATTCCATAGATTTCCTGAGCACCACCGCGGGCCAGACGAAAACCGGTCATTACCTCATCAAAAATCAAAAGAGCTCCGTTTTTGCGGGTTATTTTTCTTAGAAATTCCAAATAACCAGCTTCAGGGGCTATGACACCCATATTTCCGGTTACAGGCTCTAAAATTAGACCTGCGATTTCCGAAGCATATTTGGCAAAAACTTTTTCAACAGCCTCTTGATCATTATAAGGAACTACTATTGTTTCCTCTGCTGTATTTTTAGTCACTCCAGGACTGCCTTTAATACCAAGTGTTGCAACTCCAGAGCCTGCATCAACCAACAAACTGTCTCCGTGGCCGTGATAACAGCCTTCAAGTTTAATAATCTTATCCCGACCGGTATAACTACGTGCCAGTCTAATCGCACTCATGGTAGCTTCAGTTCCTGAATTAACCATCCTTACTTTATCCACTGCCGGATAAAAATCTACTATCAGCTCTGCAATTTCTGTTTCAATTTCAGTTGGAGCTCCAAAACTTGTACCATTTTTAAGCTGTTTTTTTAATTTATTAATTACCTGAGGTGGATTATAACCTAAAATCATTGGCCCCCAGGAATTTACACAATCTAAGTATTTATTACCATCAATATCATAGAGATAAGCTCCATCTCCTTTTTCAATAAAAATAGGATCCATCTTTACAGCTGAAAAAGCACGGGCCGGGCTATTGACTCCACCCGGAATTACCTTTTGCGCTTTTTTAAAAGCTTTGGCTGATTTTTCTCTTTTATTCCCCATAAAAACACCCCTTAACTGATAAATTTTTATTAAGCCTGCATTACTTTTTTGATTTCTTCTTTTATAGAGCTGAATTCCTCTTTTCTATCTTTCTTCTGCACCTCATAAAAGTCATTTATCCTGATAGTTATTTTATTAAAAGGAAGTGGAATTTTTAATTTATCCCACCTGTTTTTTAAACTGAAGCTGTACTTTAGATCAATATTCAAAGGAAGAATCTTTCTTTTTGAAAAAAGAGCCATAATCATGGCAAACTCTTTAATCTCATGTTCTGGTCCGCTTGGTCCATCAACTGAAAGCAAAAGATTAGCATTATTAATTTTATTTATCTGACTTTTTAACTGAAAAATATAATTACCATCTGCAGCTGAGTCAGGAAGCCTCATAACATCATAGCCAAAATATTTGCTGATTCTGCTGATTACCCCACCTCTTTTGTTTTTTGTGGTAACAATATTTAATTTTTTACCTTTTAAAAAAGGATAATAAGAATAGCTGTCACCGTGCCAGATAAAAACAACAAATTTTTCCGGATATTCTGCTTCTAAATAATCTAAATTCCCTATTTTTTCTACCGTACTTGTTTTATAAACAAAGTCTATATAATAATATAAACAGGCACTTACAAACTTTTCTTTGAGCTGTTCTAATATTTCCATAGCAACACCCCTGCCAATTATTAGCTCTCACTTATTTATTTTTCATTTAGCCACTGAACAGCATTATCAGCCCAGTATGTAATAATAATATCCGCACCCGCTCTTTTAATTGAAGTTAAAATTTCTAAAGCAACACTTTTTTCATCAATCCAGCCCTTTTCTGCTGCAGCCTTTACCATAGCATATTCACCACTGACATTATAAGCGGCAATAGGCATATTGAAATTATCACTTGCTCTTTGTATTATATCTAAATAAGAAAGAGCTGGTTTAACCATTATGATATCTGCACCTTCTTCAATATCAAGCTCCATCTCTCTTAAAGCTTCATCAGAATTTGCAGCATCCATCTGATAGCTTGAGCGGTCCCCCTCTCCTGGAGCAGAATGAGCAGCATCTCGAAAAGGTCCATAAAAAGCTGAATGATATTTAGCAGAATAAGCCATAATAGCAACTTCTTTAAACCCATTTTGATCCAGAGCTTCTCTGATTTTGCCGACTCTCCCATCCATCATATCTGAAGGAGCAATCATATCAGCACCAGCTTCAGCATGAGAAATTGCTATTTTTGCCAGTCGGCTTAGGGTTGCATCATTTTTGATTTCACCATTTTTAAGTATGCCACAGTGTCCGTGATCTGTATATTGACACATACAGAGATCAGTTATAACTAAAAAGTCAGAAAATTTTTCTTTTATTTGTCGAACTGCCTGTTGAACTATCCCATCCTGCTGCCAGGCAC
Organism: Halanaerobium sp.; assembly: GCF_003070835.1. Taxonomy (NCBI): domain Bacteria; kingdom Bacillati; phylum Bacillota; class Clostridia; order Halanaerobiales; family Halanaerobiaceae; genus Halanaerobium; species Halanaerobium sp. The sequence goes on from NZ_QBLR01000073.1 coordinate 5,246, forward strand.
TGGAACCTTCTTGATCTTTATATTTTGGTAAGCCAAAAAGTATAATTCCTCTAATTCCTAAAGCAATTAAATTCTCAATTTCTTTTTCTAACTGATCCAATGATAAATGATAATTATCCGGCATTGAAGGAATCTCTTTTCTAATATTTTTCCCATGCACTACAAATAATGGTTTAACAAAATCTGCTGCTGATAATCTGGTTTCTTTCACTAAATCTCGTATATTTTTAGAACTGCGTAGACGTCTTGGTCTTTTCTTTAAATTCATTAAAATTCCTCCTGGATAATATATTAATCATATTATAATATTTTCATTATTTAAGAATAATATTTTAAAATTGCAGTAAACAAACCTTCAATAGTGTATTCTTCAGCTGCGATTTTTAGATTAAGTCCATAGTCTTTAGCCCTTTCAGCTGTTACAGGACCAATACAGGCTGTTGGAATCTTTTTTAACTGTTTAAATATTTTTGAGCGGTTAATTTTTAATGAATCTTTTTGCTGATTTTCAGCTTTAATTAATTGTTCCAGTCCCTTAATGAAATTGTCAATGGTTGAAGAACTGGTAAAGGTTAATAAATCAAGATCTGCTTTTTGGATCAAATTCAAAACATTTTTATCTAAAGAAACTGCCTTGGTTCTATAAGCTTCAACATTGTTGACCTTTGAACCTCGTTTTTTAAGTTCTTTTTCTAGCAGCTGAGGTGCTATATCCGCTCTAGGTAGTAAAAAAGATGCATCTTTAAAATTAATTTTTCCTATACTTTCTAGTTTTTCTAAATACTCTAAAATACCTGCTGTTGAATAATCTTCTGGAATGAAATCTGATCTTATTCCATTTACCTTTAACTCTGCTGCTGTTTTAGAGCCAATGGCTATGATATTCATTCCAGCCAAAGCTCTTAAGTCAAGCTTTTTGAAATCTAAAATCTGCATGAAATATTTGACTCCATTAACCGAAGTAAAGATTAAATGTGTATATTTTTTTAAATTTTTAATCGCCTGTTTTAGTGACTCATCATTTTTAGGCGCTTTAATTTTTATTGTTGGAGACATAATTGCGTTACCCGCCTCCGATTCTATCATCTCTACAAAAGACGATGCCTGTTTTCGAGGACGAGTGACCAAAATATTTTTTCCAAGTAATTTTTTATTTTCAAACCAGCTTAACTTATCTCGTAAATTAACAACTTCTCCAATTACAATTACTGCTGGCGGCTTAAAATTGGCCTGTTCAACTTTCTGAGCAATATCACTGAGAGTACCCGTAATTGTCTCCTGTTCAGAGCGGGTTCCCCAGCGGATAAGTGCTACCGGTGTTTCCGGGCTTTTTCCAGCAGCCAAAACTCTTTCTACAATCCTAGCTAGTTTTCCTACCCCCATTAGAACTACCAGAGTATCAACTGCAGCAGCAATCTTTTCGATTTCAATTGTACTTTCTTCTTTATCAGCTGCCTCATGACCTGTAATCACTGCAAAAGATGAGGACAAATGTCTTTGCGTTAAAGGGATCCCTGCATAAAGTGGCACTGCTATCGAAGAACTTATACCGGGAATTATTTCAAAATCAATTCCAGCATCTTTTAGTTTTATAGCTTCTTCTCCTCCACGACCATATATAAAGGGATCTCCTCCCTTAAGTCTACAGACTGTTTTGCCAGCATTAGCTTTTTTGATCATAAGATCTTCAATTTCGTTTTGGGTATAATGATGATTTTTTGCTTTTTTACCAACATAAATTTTTTCTGCCTTATCAGAAGCATACTCTAAAAGTCGATTATTTGCTAGTCTGTCATATAAAATAACATCTGAATTTTCAATTGCTTTTTTAGCTTTTAAAGTTAAAAGAGCCTGATCACCTGGCCCGGCACCAGTTAAATAAACTTTTGCTGTCATATTTTTTCTCCTTAATTATTTCTTTTCTTTTGCTAAGATTTCTACTGCACCTGCATTTTTTAATTGCACTGCTAAGTCTCTTCCCAGTTTTTTAACAGAATTTAACTCTAGTTTTTTAGTACTAATACTTCTTTTTATTGTTCTGCTGCCATCTAGTTCACCAGCAGCTGCTGTTAACTTTAAAATCCCATTTTTAATTATAGATTGTGCTGCCAGAGGGGCATGACAGCCAGCTTCCATTTCTTTTAAAAATGCATGTTCAGCCCAGACTTCTAAAGCTGTATTTTTATCTTCAGCTTTTTTTAAAATTCTTTTGAGATTAGTACTCTCTTTCCGTATCTCAACTACTACTGCTCCCTGTCTAGCAGCTGGCAGACAAATATCAGCCGATAAATATTCTGTAATCTGTGCTTCTAATCCCAACCTTTCTAGCCCAGCAGCAGCCAAAATAACCCCAGCTAAATTATGAGTTTTAATCTTTTTTAATCTAGTTTCAATATTACCTCTAATAGGAATAATTTCTAAATCAGAGCGATAAGCTAAAAGCTGAGAACGCCGACGCAAACTCCCAGTTCCAAGCCTTGCTCCTTCCGGCAGTTTAGATAACTTCTTTTCTGCACCTGCTAGTACATCAAGTGGATTAGCCCGATCAATAACTGCTGCTACTTCTAATTCTGAAGGTAACTTTGTCGGCAGATCTTTAAAACTATGTACTGCCAAGTCTATCTCTTCTTCGAGCAAAGCTATTTCAATCTCTCTTACAAATATTCCTTCTACATTGATCTCGGAAAATTTTTTATCCTTTTCCCGATCACCTGTTGTAGAAATTTTTTTGATCTCAAATTTAATTTCTGGAAACTTATTAGATAATTTTTCTTTAACTATTTGAGACTGTTTTAAAGCCAAATTGCTGTCACGAGTACCTATAATATATTTATCTTTCAAATTAATCATCCTTCAATTTTGCAATTATTTTGTTTATTTCAGTTTCAATACTGTCAGAAAGTAGTTTGAATTTGTTTTCGGTTAAATTATTTTTATTATTTATAAATTCATCAGTTTCTTCAATATTTAATAAATTCAAATCAAATTGATCAATGATCATTCTTATCTTATTCAAAAATTGATCAGATGCCAGCTCTTTAAAGATTTTTTTTCTGACTGAAATCTCATCAATTTCTGCAATGATTAGGGATCTTTTTTTCTGCATTATTTCTAATAAAATTTGATATTCCACGCCAAATTCTTGTTCAATTTTCTTTCTGATATTTTGAGAAAGGGCTGGTAGATTAGAGCCACTGGAAACAGTTAAAAGTAATTCCCCTCTATTAACCGCTGCCGGAACAGTGAAATCTGAGATATCAACTGCATCACTAATATTAGCCAAAATATTCTTATTTCTGGACAAAAAAGCAATTCTTTCATTTAACTGGGAGTCATTAGTAGCAGCAAAGACTAAAAAAATTCCACCTAAATCATCTTCTCTAAATTTACGCTCAATAAATATGTATTGATCTGATTTTTGCTCAAAATAAGGTGTGAATTTTGGGCTAAACTCCGGGCTTACAACTTTAATTTGCGCTTTAGCTTGAAGCAGTCTTTTGAATTTACGAAATGCTACTTTGCCTGCCCCTACAATTAACACCTTTTTCTCTTTTAAATTTAAGTTTATTGGATAAAATCTCAGTGTACTTCCCCCTCTCAATAATCATTCATTATCCACTCCAACTGCAAAAATTGTTTTTACGGCTTCCAATTTATCTTTTTTATTCTTCTCATTTTCTACTGCTAGTTCTTTAAGCCCTACGGTCGGCTGATGTAATAATTTATTTAAAAGTCTATGGCCTAACTGTTCTATAATTTCTTCGGCTTCAAGTTCCGAATTATGCAGCAGATGAAGTGCTCTTTTAACTTCTTTTTCTTTAATAGTCCGAGCATCCTCGCGCATTTCCTTAATCAATGGAACACATCGCCTCTCACGTAACCATTTCTGAAAATTATATTTTTCCTCTTCGATAATAGACTCTGCTTTATCAACCTCATTTTCTCTTAAATTTAAATTTTTATCAATAACTTTTTTTAGATCATCAATATTATATAAATGTACACCAGGCAGGTTTTCAACTTCTTGGTCAATATCTCTTGGCATTGCAATATCAATTAAAAACATTGGCCCATGTTTTTTCATTATAACTTCTTGTAAATCTTCTTTATGCAATACGGTATGAGGAGCTGCAGTTGACGCAATGATAATATCAACTTCTCCTACTCTTTGCTTAAACTCTTCCCAACGAATAACTTCTCCACCATATTCGGCAGCTAGTTTTTGTCCGTTAACATAAGTACGATTTGCTACCAGGATGCCCTCTACTCCATAATTCAATAAGTTTTTGAGTGTCAGTTCAGCTGTCTTACCAGCACCCAAAATCATTACTTTTTCTCCATCAAGGCTACCAAAAATATCCCGGGCCAGCTCAACTGCTGCATAACTTACTGAAACAGCTCGTTCATTTATCTTAGTTTTAGTTCTTACCAGTTTACCGACTTTAATTGCCTCTAAACAAAGCTGATTCAAATAGGAAGCGGTTAAGTCTTCTTTTTTGTATTCTTTAAACTGATTTTTTATCTGAGCCAGAATCTGATCTTCTCCTTTAACTAAAGAATCCAGGCCAGCTGCTACCCGATATAAATGTTCCACTGCCTTTAGATCATGATACTGATAAAGATAATCATTTAAATCATTGTTTTCATATTTAAAATGGCCTTTGAGAAATTTTTCGATCAAATTAAAAATATCTTCTTTTAAAGATTTTCTAGCTGCTGCTTCTTTTTCAGAGTAAATATATATTTCAAAACGGTTACAAGTACTTAAAATAAAAAATTCTTTAAAACAGTTTTTATTCAGTTTGAAATTTAATTTATCCTTAATTTCATCAGTTTTTTGAGAAAGCTGATCTCTAATTGAAATTGGAGCTGTTTTATGATTAATTCCTGAAACCAATAGCTGCATCAAAGACCTCCCTTTGTTTCATTTATGTTTATTATATTATATATTTGTACCAGGTACAAGTGATAGAATTCACTTGTACCTGGTACAAAATGATAACAAACTACAGCTTATATTCTTTCTCCAGTCTGATATCCGTTCCAGTTAATTTTATCTGCTACCTCACATTCGGAATTTAAATCTACTCCATCTAAAATTTCTTCTTTAAACTGAGGATAACCGGTGCGGTCAACAATATAGCCAACATGCTCCTTTGTCAGACTGGTATCAATATGTCTTTCTATATAATCATAAACATTATCAACAATGGAAATAACCACCTCTCTGCTGGCCCACTTTAAAAAGGGTTTTGCCAGACGCGGATTCTTTTTTCCTGTTCTTCCCATAATTACTACTTTATAAAACTTTTCTCCTCTTTCCCATGCATTTGTAGGACACTGCAGAATACATTCACCACAGCCGATGCAGCGATCTTCATCTCTAACTACTCTTTCATTTTCGAAAGTTAAAGCAGAAGTAACCCGCTTTTTGCAGTTGTCTACACAGGCTTCACAGCCAATACACCTCTCCTGATGATAAATTGGTTCAACCATTCCCAAAATTCCAAAATCCTGTAGATGTCCCTTCATACAATCATTTGGACAACCAGAAAGAGCTACTTTAACATGATAATCATTGGGAAAAATAGTTTTCTCAATCTCCTGGGCCATCTCTGTAGTATCATAATTAGCATAACGGCAAACTCGATTACCAATACAGGCAGAAACATTACGAGTTCCTGCTGCCGGATAACCTTCTCTGGGATCAGTGATTTCAACTCCAATATCTTTTTCCATACCTTCCAAAATCGCTGCAATCTTTTTATTTACTTCCTCAAAGTCTGAAAAAGATATTCCGGGCACCTCAAATCCCTGCCTGGTTGTTATATGTATGTCTCCATTCCCATATTCTTCAGCAATTTCTTTAATCAGAGAAAAATATTCAGCTTCAATATGACCACCAGGGACTCTTATTCTTAAAGCAGTAACTTCTCTGTCTTTGGTTATTCTAAAGGCATTCTTTTTAATTTTTTTAGTATTGAATGACATAATTACCTCCTGTGAATAATTTTAGCTAAAAACAAAATATTAAGCTTATAATACATATTAGAAAAATATATTAGTTTTAATCTTTAATTTCTTTAACATCAGCATAATTATAAACCGGGCCATCAACACAAACATATGAATCTTCAATTTTACAGTGGCCACACTTACCCAAACCACAGTGCATCTTCCGCTCATAAGAAACCCAAATCTGATCATCCGGAACTCCCAGTTTCTGAAACTCAATAATTGAATATTTCATCATTGGAGGTGGACCGACAACTATAATTTCAGTATTTTCTATATTATCCAGGTGCAGTTCTGCAATATGTTCTGTAATTAAACCAACACATTCACCCCAAATATCACATGTCTGATCTACAGTTAATAAAACATCAAAATTTTCTCGCCAGCGCTTAATATCCCTCTCAAATAATAAGCTCTGAGCATTTTTAAAACCGGCCAAAACTTCAAAATCACTAAAATCATCTAAATTATTATTTGCATATTCAATTAAACTGCGGACAGGAGCAAGCCCGGTACCACCAGCAGCAACAATAATATTCTTATCTCTGTAATTTTCTAATTTAAAACCGTTTCCATAAGGTCCCCGCAGATACAGGTGATCACCTTCCTGCAGCTCATGTATTTTATCAGTCAGCTTTCCTACTTTTCTGATAGTTAACTCCAGCCACTCATCTGTAAAATTGCTGACAGAAATTGGAGCTTCACCATAACCTGGAATTGAAACTTCCAAAAACTGACCAAAATTAAGATTAAAATCTGACTCAAGTCTAAAGGTGTATTCTACCTCAGTTTCTTTAAATATTTTTAAAATTTCTGCTTTATGTGTTAAGTATGGATTGATTTTTCTTTTTTCAACTGCTGTATTCATTATGCTCCCTCCTCAACTATTTGGGATAATTTGTTGATACATTTAGAAAATGAAATATATTCAGGACAGACATCATCACAGCGGCCACAACCTACACACATATCAAAATCAAAACGCTCGGCAAAATCGTAAATTTTGTGCATTGTTTTATAGCGCATTCTGTCACCATGTTCTTCTCTAAAACTGTGTCCCCCCGCCATTTCAGTAAAACCATCAATATGACAGCCAGCCCAGCGGCGAAAACGCTCTCCACTCTTTTTATTCTCATCATATAATACATCCTTAACTGTAAAACAGCTGCAGGTTGGACAGGATGTGTTGCAGCGTCCACAGGCTATACAGCGCTCACTATATTCTGTCCAGAGTTCATTTTCAAAAACCTCATTTGTTATTTTATCTTTATCAGGTAAATTAACTTTAATCTTATTTTCCTGTATAAACTGGGCTTCAAAATTTATTTTTTCAAAATCATTTACATCAGTAAAATAATTATTTTTTAATTCTTGATCATTTAGCTTAAATGAAATTCCGTCTTCTCTAAACCGCAGAAAAGCTGAATAATCATCTCTTTCTACCTCATTGCTGTCCATTGAAACACAGAAGCAGGAATCAAAGCCTTCAGTACATTCGATAACGAAAAATTTAACTTTTTCTCTTAAGCGCTTATAATAAATATCTTCTTCCGGTCCATTTTCCAAAAATATCTTATCGAGTCTCTTAAAGGCATTACGGTCACAGGGTCTCAAGAAAATAATATATTTTTCTTCATCCTCTGAAGCCATCTTCTGTTCTCCATCCATAAAATGAAAAAGAGTTTCTCTAATTGGAAAAACAATTTCTTTGGCAGAATATTTGCTTTTTTTATTAAGCTCAATATCATCCAGATTATCTATTAAATCATATGTAATCAGATCATTGGCAGAATATGTTCCTTTATTTTCTTTTCTTACTGGAGCATAAATCTGATATTCCTGCTTCAGCTCACTTAAAAGCTGATTGAATTTTTCTTTACTTAAATTATAATCCATTTTATCTTCCTCCTTAGTCTCTTTAATTAGTCATTATATTTGAACCTTAAATTTTAAGCAGCACTTTTAGAACTCTTTAGTTCTTTTTCTCCACTGGAGGCATACCAATAAAGACCGGCTATTAATACCGCACCTCCGATTATATTACCAGCAGTTACAAAGGATAAATTACGAATATATCCTACTAAAGTTATCTGAGCTGAGTGAGGCAGCATTAAGCCCATTGCCAGAAGAGTCATATTGGCAATACTGTGTTCAAATCCACTGCCAATAAAAGCAAATAAACACCAAAAAATTAAGGATAATTTGGCCATCTCATTTTTGCTTTTAATTGCAGTCCAGACAGCAAGGCAAACCAAAATATTGCATAGAATTCCTCTAAAAAATAATTCCCCAGCAGGAGCAGTCATCTTTGCTGCAGTTGAGCTTAATATAAAATCTGAAATTGGAGCTTCAGAAATTAAACCTGATTTAAAAATCATCCAGGCAGTAAATAATGAGCCTATTAAATTGCCAAAATAACAGTAAAACCAGAGCTGCAGCATTTCAGTTAATGATATTTTTTTATCCAACCAGCCGATCGTCATAATTAAATTATTTCCGGTAAAAAGCTCAGAACCGGCAAAAAGAACTAAAATTAAAGCTACAGCAAAAGAAGCTCCCATAGTAACCTTAGTAAATGGGGAGCCAGCTGCATTTAGTGGAGCTCCTATTGAAAAAATTAACATAATTCCCAGTCCCACAAAGCTGCCGGCAAAGGCTGAAAAAATTAAGTATTTTAGCTTATTATTTTTCAAATAATTAACTTTTTTTACGGCAGCATCACCAACAGATTCAATATTTTCTCTGTACAAACTTATCATTCCTCCTATGTGAACTTTATTACTATTTATGTGATTATTTTAACAGGGATAGTCAAGTTTTTCTGTGATGTTAATCACAGTGGTTATAGTATGTTTTGTACCATATGTTTTGTACCAGGTACAAGTGAATTCTATCACTTGTACCTGGTACAAATATATAATATAATAAATATAACATCACAATAATAGAGAGGTGTTGTATTATGTATTCCGAAAAATCTATTCAAGAATTTTTAGATGATTTAAGTTCAAGTAACTCTATTCCCGGTGGCGGCAGTGCAGCTGCCTTAAGTGGCGCCTTAAATGCAGCTGTTATCAGCTTTATTGCTAATCTTACAATTGATAAAGAAAAATATAAAGAAGTTGAAGCAGAAGCCAAAGAAATCCTAGCTGAAAGTGAAGAATTAAAAAAAGAAATGTTGTTAATGATTGATCAGGACAGTAGAATACTTTCAGATATATTGGACAGCTATAAAGCTGGAGACAAAAATAAAGTTAAAACAGTCTGTCAGGATGCTGTAGAATTTTCAATGGATATGACTAAAAAAGCAGTTAGATTAATGCGCCTCAGTCTAGAAATTAGTGAAATTGGAAATAGAATGCTGGCCAGTGATTTTGAAGTAGCAGCTTACATAGGAGATGCGGCAGTTAGTAGTGCAATTGCTAATGTTAAAATCAATCTTAAAAGCCTTGACAATCAGGAATATAAAGAAAATATAAAAAATGAATATTTAAAATTAAAAAAAGAAAGT
>NZ_QBLR01000004.1:0-55511 GCF_003070835.1 Halanaerobium sp.
CTTAGATACAAACTGTGATCCAGATCTGATAGATTATGTCATTCCTGGTAATGATGATGCTATTAGAGCTGTCAAATTGATTACCAGTGTTATTTCTGACGCAGTACTTGCTGGAAAGCAGGGTAAACAGGAAGCTGAAGTTCAAAAAGAAGCTGAAGCTGAAGAAAATACTGCTGAATAATTAAGAATTAATAAAAGCGCTGGTAAAGTTTTATGCTTTGCAGCGCTTTTTTTCTAGCATAATTTAGTTAATATTTATTCGTTATTATAAGGAGGTTTTTAATAAATGGGAGTTACAATGAAAGATATAAAAGAGCTTCGTTCCCGAACTGGTGCAGGTGTACTTGACTGCAAGAAGGCTCTTAATAAGGTTGACGGCGATATTGAAGCTGCTGTTGAGTTTTTAAGAGAAAAAGGTATGGCAGCCGCTGCTAAAAAAGCAGGTAGAGTTGCAGCTGAGGGATTAGTAAGCTTAAATATAAGTGATGATCGCAAAAAAGGTGTTCTGGTTGAAGTTAATTCTGAAACTGACTTTGTTGCTAAAAATGATAATTTCCAGGCCCTTGTTAATGATATTTCTGAGCATTTAATGCAGAGTGAGGCAGATGAGGTAGAAGCTGTTGAAAATGAAGCCTGGTTTAAAGATGACAGCGAAACAGTAAGTGAGGTTATTAAGGCAGCAATTGCTAATATTGGTGAGAATATCAATCTGAGAAGATTCAAAAGAGTTGAAACAGATGGATATTTATTTGGTTATATCCATATGGGCGGTAAAATTGGTGTTTTAGTAGAATTTGCCAATGAATTTACTGAAGAAAAGGCTCAAACTGCCAAAGATGTTGCAATGCATATTGCAGCCATCAATCCAGAATTCTTAGATCGTGATTCTGTAGATGCTGAGTCTATCGAAAAAGAAAAGAAGATTTATAAAGAGCAGATGTTAAATGAAGGTAAACCTGAGCATATTATTGATCAGATTGTAGAAGGTAAGATCAATAAGTATTATACCCAGGTCTGTCTTTTAGAGCAGCCATTTGTTAGAGACGATGATCAGACTGTTGCTGAAATATTGGAAGAAAATGATATGGAAGTTAAGCAGTTTACTCGTTTCGAAATTGGTGAAGGTATTGAAAAGAAAGAAGAAGACTTTGCTGCTGAAGTTGCTGCAATGACAAAAAATCAATAATAATTAAAAAAGGAGAGCACTTAGAGATAGTGTTCTCTTTTTTTAAGTAAATTTGCTTATAAAAAAGGAATTAGCTTAAAATTGAAGAATAATATTTAATGGAGGTTAATTATATAATGACAGAAAAACCAGTTTACTCAAGAATACTGCTTAAGATTAGTGGGGAGGCTCTCGCCGGTAATAATGGCTTTGGTATTGACCCGCAAATGATCAAAAAAATTGCAGCTGAAATTAGTGATGTTGTCAAAACTACAAATGTTGAAATGGCAGTTGTAGTTGGTGGAGGTAATATTTTTAGAGGTATTGCAGGTAGTGCAAAGGGAATGGACCGTGGTACTGCTGATTATATGGGGATGCTGGCTACAGTAATAAACGCCCTTGCCCTGCAGGATGCGATAGAAAAATTTGATATTGAAACTCGAGTTCAGTCTGCAATAGAGATGCGTCAGATTGCTGAACCCTATATTAGAAGGAGAGCAATTAGACATCTGGAGAAAGGAAGAGTTGTTATTTTTGCAGCAGGTACAGGTAATCCATTTTTCTCAACAGATACAACTGCTGCCCTTAGAGCTGCCGAAATATCTGCAGATGCAATTTTGATGGCTAAAAATGTTGATGGAATTTATGATTCCGATCCAGCTGTTAATGAAGATGCTCAAAAACACGAAACACTTTCTTATATTGATTTATTAAACAACTCCCTTAGAGTTATGGACTTTACAGCTGTTTCTCTATGTATGGACAATAAAATTCCTTTAAAAGTATTTGCAGTTAAAAAAGAGGGCAACATTAAGCGGGTATTACTCGGCGAAAACATTGGAACTTCTGTTAGTTAATAATCATATTTTAGGGGGTCAAATTTATGTTTAGAGAAGTAATGAAAGAAACAGAAAACAAAATGGAAAAAACACTTGAAAAAACAAAAGAAGATTTAAATACTATTAGAACAGGTAGAGCTAGACCTTCACTTGTGGAAAATATTAAAGCAAATAATTACGGGGTAGCAACACCCATTCAGCAGATGGCCAAAGTTTTTGCGCCTGAGGCCAGACAAATTGTAATTGAGCCCTGGGATAAAAATAATATTGAAACAATTGAAAAAGCAATTATGCAGGAGAATCTCGGCTTAAACCCCAGCAATGATGGTAGTGTAATTAGAATTAATATTCCACAGTTAACTGAAGAAAGAAGAAAAGAACTGGTTAAAATCCTACATGAAAAAGCAGAAAAAGGTAGAATAGCGATCAGAGCTATCAGAAGAGACGCCAATGAAGAACTTGAAATGCTGGAAGATGAAGGTGAGATTTCTGAGGATAATATGCACAGAGGACTGGACAATGTTCAGGAACTGACTGATGAATATATAGGAAAATTAAATGATATTGTTAATAAAAAAGAAGAAGAGATTATGGAAGTTTAAATATGGAGCTAGAAAACTTTTTAGCTTCTCCACTAGAGAGAGCAGTAGATTTTATGGAAGATAATGAGTTTGATTATCAACTTAAGCAGATTAAACCTCCAGCTCATTATGATAATAAATTTAAAAATAAGGGACAGAAAAGAGTCCTAAAGATAGAAAATGAAAAAGATTATTATCTTATAACCTGGTCTTTTCAATATAACAGCTAATTTATGCCCCCTTTTTAGGGGGTAATTAATTAATTGGAAGGGATGATTTAATGACTACTCCCAAAAACATTGCAATAATTATGGACGGTAATGGCCGCTGGGCAGAAAAGAGAAATAAAAGTAGAAGTGCCGGTCATAAAGAGGGTGTTAAAACCTTAAAAAAAATAGTAAAAGCTGCAGCAAAGTTTAAAGTAGAGTCTTTAACTGTTTATGCATTTTCTACAGAAAACTGGAAAAGGCCGAAGGCAGAGGTTGATTTTTTATTAACTCTCATGAAAAGGACAATAAGGAATGAAATAGAAGAATTATTGGATAGAGGAGTTAAAATAAAATTCCTGGGCAGAAAAGAAAACCTTTCTAAAAATTTGATTGAAGAATTTAATTATATTGAAGAGAAGTCAGCAGAGAATAAAAATTTAACTTTAAATATTGCTTTCAATTATGGAGGCAGGGCTGAAATTATTGACGCTGCTAAAAAAATAGCTGCAGACTATAAAAATAATCAGATAGAACTGGATAATCTGCAGGAGAATGATTTCAGCAGTTATTTATACAGTCAGGATTTAAAAAATGTTGAACTGGTAATTAGAACCGGAGGAGATTTGCGTTTAAGTAATTTTCTGCTATGGCAGTCGGCTTATGCAGAATTATATTTCACAGAAAAGTTCTGGCCTGACTTCAATGAAGAAGATCTAAAAAATGCAATTGAAGATTTCAAAAATCGTGAGCGGAGATTTGGCGGCTTAAAAGACGGTGATGGTAATGCTTAAAAAGAGAGTGATTAGTGCAATTATAGGTATTTTATTATTAATATTCTTAGTTTTTTCAGGTTCATTTCCGTTTTTTTTAACTGTTAGTGTAATTGTTAGTCTGGCAGTTAGAGAATATAACCGCATGCTCAATATAGAGTCAAAAACACTTAAAAGTATAATATCAGTAGCTGCAGTTTTAATAGTTTTTAATGTTTATCTCATTTCTAATGATTTTAATTATCTTCCATCCGGCATTATATTTTTCATTATTATTTTTGCGCTATATCTATATAATTTAAATAATTATCAGGAAGAAAATTTTATTAAAAATATTAGTCATCAGCTTTTTTCTGTGATTTATATTGGTGGTGGTTTATCTTTTGCTGTTTTTTTAAGAGATCTCAATCAGGGACCATTTTTTGCAACCAGTGCTTTATGGCTGGTTTTAATTGCTACCTGGCTGACTGATTCCGGTGCCTACTTTGTTGGTAAAAAATATGGTAAAACACCAATGGCTCCTGTTATCAGCCCTAATAAAACTGTGGCTGGAGCAGTTGGAGGAATTTTGACTACGGCTTTATTTATTATCTTAACAGCTTTATTTTTTGAAGTTTTAAACATCTATTACTTTATTTTTGCATTTACTTTTCCTGTAATAGCAATTTTAGGTGACCTTTTTGAATCCTGTGTTAAAAGAAGTTTTGGAGTTAAAGACACAGGAACTATTATCCCGGGTCATGGTGGAATACTTGATCGTTTTGACAGTTTTATCTTTACCGCACCATTTACATATTATTTTATAATCTTACTACTGGGGTGAATTAGATGAATATCAGCAAATGGTATATCAAATATTTTTTAATGTTTTTATTTTTATTAATCAGTCTGGTTATTTTAGAACATGTTTTTATCTATTTCACTCCCTTTATTATTGCAGCTGTCATTGCAAGTTTGATCAACCCCATTGTTGATTTTCTTGATCAGAATATCCCAATTCACCGCGGTTTTACAGTGGTTATAGTCCTCGTGCTTGTAATAGTAATTCTGGTGACGATGATAATAATTGGTGGTGCCCAGGGGTATTTGGAATTAAACAGGCTGCTGAAAAACTTACCTGATTATCGATCAATTGATTCTCAAATCAAATGGGTCTCAGAACAAAACGAACAGCTGGAAAACTTTATGGAAAACTGGGAAATATCAGATGCCGTAAAAGATGCAATCAACAGCAATTTGCAGCTTTTATATAATGGAATAAGAGATGCTTTAATCTCAGTAATTAATAGTATTTTAGAATTTTTAACAAAGCTTCCAAGCTTATTTATGATTTTATTTATTGCATTTATAGCTACTTTCTTTATCAGCAGAGATCGTGATAATATCAAGCTCTTTTTGGTGAATATATTTCCAGAAGATGTTCAGCCTAAAATAGCAAATGTTTTTACTCAGCTGAACCGCTCAGCTATTGGATATATAAGAGCAATGCTGATCTTGATTTCTATCAGTGGTCTGGTAGCTGGTATCGGTGTTAAAATTATTGGTAACCAGTATGCTTTAATTGTTGGAGCAACAGCAGCTGTGCTGGACTTGATTCCAATCATTGGTCCTGCTCTTCTGTTTTATCCCTGGATTATAATCTCAATAATTTTCGGTAATTTTTCTCAGGCTTTTGCTCTTTTTATTCTGCATTTATTTCTGGCAGCCATTCGCTCTGCTTCTGAGGGTAAAATTATGGGTAAAAGTCTCGGCCTGCATCCTCTGGCAACAATGATTGCTCTATTTTCGGGTTTCAGGATTTTGGGAGCTATAGGTTTTGTTGTAGGACCGACTTTTTTAGTTATTATAAAAGCGATTGTTGACTCTGACTTAATTGATATCAAAAAATAATAAAAATCTAGTTTTTGAGGTGAAAATAAATGAAAGAAATTACTATACTTGGTTCTACAGGTTCAATTGGATGTCAGGCGCTGGAGGTAATAAGTGAATTAAAAACATGGCAGGTCAAGGCCCTGACTGCCTACCAAAATATTGAACTTTTATATAAGCAGATCAAAAAATATCAGCCAGAATTTGTAGTAGTAGTTGATGACCAGGCGGCTCAGGACTTAGAAAATAAATTAACTGCGGCTGCAAACAAAACAGAGGTTTTAAGCGGTAAGGATAGCTTAAAAACTGCTGCTGCCGAAAAAGTGGATCTATTATTAAATGCAGTTGTTGGTTTTGCGGGGCTTGAGCCCTCTGTTGCGGCTGCTGAAGCTGGTAATGAGATTGCCTTAGCTAATAAAGAATCGCTGGTTAGTGGAGGTCCGGTTTTGACCAGACTGGTTAAGGAAAATAATGTTAAGCTGCTTCCGGTTGACAGTGAGCATAATGCGATTTTTCAGCTTTTAAAAGGACACCAGAGTGAACTGGATGAGATTATTTTAACTGCTTCAGGTGGGCCTTTCTTTTCTTATTCTCAGGAAGAATTAACTGAGGTGACAGTTGAGGGTGCTCTTAATCATCCAAACTGGGAGATGGGAAGCAAAATCACTATTGACTCTGCTTCGCTGATGAATAAAGGACTTGAAGTGATTGAGGCTCACTGGTTATTTGATTGTGATTATGATGATATTAAAGTACTGGTTCACCCCCAGAGTATTATTCATTCGATGATTAGACTGCTTGATGGGACAATTCTGGCAGAGATGGGACCGGCAGATATGAAAATACCGATTCAGTATTGTTTAACTTATCCTCGAAGATTAAAAACAGCAGGCAGTAACCTGGAACTTGATCAAATTGGCGCTTTAGAATTTTTTCAGGCAGATACCGATAAATTTCCTAACTTAAAATATGCTTATACTGCAGGTAAAGCTGGCGGTACCTATCCAGCAGTATTGAATGCAGCAAATGAAATTGCAGTTTACAGTTTTTTAAAGGGAGAAATTCCATTTTTAGCTATGAGTAGGGTTGTAGCTTCAGTTCTGGATCAGCATCAGAATATTTTTGAACCTGATCTAGAGGCAATTTTAAACTCTGATCAGGAAGCTCGCAGACTGGCAGTGGAGGTTATTAAAGAATGGTTTTAACTATTGTTTCATTTATTATTGTTCTCGGAGTTTTAGTCTTTATTCATGAATTTGGACATTATATAACAGCAAAAAAATCAGATATAATGGTTTCTGAGTTTGCGCTTGGTTTTGGTCCCAAATTGATCTCCAAAAAAGTTGGAGAGACTCTGTATTCTATCAGAGCGATTCCGCTTGGTGGTTTTTGTAATATGGTAGGTGAATTTCCTGCTGATGATTCAATGCCTGAAGCTGAAAAAGAAACTTATGATCAGGCAAAAGCAGCTGGACGCCTATTTACACAAAAGTCAACCTTTAAGAGACTGGCAGTCATCCTAATGGGGCCAATTATGAATTTTCTGCTGGCAATCTTAATTTTTATATTTTCTTTTGCAGTTTTTGGTGTTCCCACCTCAACTATTGAAGATGCAGTTTTGGGTGAAGTAATACCGGAACAGCCTGCAGCTGAGGCTGGCTTAAGAGCAAATGACCGCATTTTGGCTATAAATGATCAGGAAATTAACAGTTGGGCGGAAATGTCTGCTGTAATTAGAGAAAATGTTGATCAGGAAATTAGTATTCGTTATCAGCGAAATGGAGAAGTAAATACAATTAACGTTACTCCGGTTCTGAGTGAAGACAGTGACAGAGGAGTAATTGGAGTTTACCCACAGCTGATTCGAGAAAATGTTTCTTTTCTGAGGTCTATTTCTCTTGGCCTGCAGCAGTCGTACCAGGTTTTTGTGATGACTATTTCTGGTTTTGTGCAGATGTTTAGAGAAAGCTCAGCTGAAGATATTGGTGGGCCAATAATGATTGCTTCGATCATTGGTCAGGCTGCCAGAGTAGGTATTTTGAATGTTTTAAATTGGACAGCAATAATCAGTATTAATTTAGGAATTATCAATTTACTTCCTTTTCCTGCTCTAGATGGGGGAAGAATATTATTTATTGTCATTGAAATGATTAGAGGAAAGGCTGTAGATCCGCGCAAAGAAAGCTATGTGCATATGATCGGCTTTGCAATTTTAATGCTTTTGATGCTTTTTATTATTTATAATGATCTGATGAGAACTTTCTTTTAAACAGAACTTTATTATTTGAAATCGATTTTTAATTTAAATAGGGTTAATTATTAAGAGGTGAATTATGTATAATAGAAGAAAGACCAGGCTTGTTAATTTTGCTGAGCAGCCGGTTGGTGGAAAATCACCGGTTTCTGTACAGTCCATGTGTAACACTAAAACTGAAAATGTTGAGGCGACTGTAGACCAGATTAAAAAGCTGGAAGCAGTTGGCTGTGAGATTATTCGAGTTGCTGTACCGGATAAAAATGCTGCGCGGGCACTGAAAATAATAAAAGAAAGAATAAATATACCACTGGTTGCTGACATTCATTTTGACTACCAGCTGGCTTTAATGGCAGTTGAAAATGGAGTGGATGCACTGCGGATTAATCCCGGCAATATAGGTAGCGATCAGCGGGTTAAGGAAGTTGCACTTGCCTGTAAAGAAAAGCAGATTCCAATCAGAGTTGGCAGTAACTCCGGCTCAATCGAAAAGGAACTGCTGCAGAAATACGGTGGACCAACTGCTGAGGCGATGGTTGAAAGTGCTTTGAGAAATGTAAATATTCTGGAAGAAAATGATTTTAAGGATATAGTAATTTCTTTAAAATCAAGCCACATTCCGACAACGATTGAGGCTTATAGATTGATGGCTGAGAAAGTTGATTATCCCTTCCATATTGGGATTACAGAATCAGGAACACCCTGGCGGGGAACGATTAAGTCAGCTGCGGGAATTGCAGCACTGCTCACTCAGGGTTATGGTGATACATTGAGGGTTTCATTGACCGGTGATCCAGTTGAGGAAGTAAGAGTCGGCTGGCAGATTTTAAAATCACTTGAGCTCAGAAAAAAGGGAGTAGAAATTATCTCCTGTCCTACCTGTGGCCGAACTAATATTGACCTGATTGCTCTCGCAGAAAAAGTCGAAAAAGAACTGATGAAAATTGATAAGGAAATTACCGTTGCAGTAATGGGCTGTGCGGTTAATGGTCCTGGTGAGGCAAAGGAAGCTGATATTGGTGTTGCCGGAGGAATAGAAGAAGGTTTGATTTTTAAAGAAGGAAAGATTATCAAAAAAGTAAAAGAAGATCAATTATTAGAAGAATTGATGAAAGAAATTAACAAACTTTAAGTTATTTTAATTAGACAGCTGCTAAAAAATAAATAATATCTATATATTATACGAGGAGTGATTAGGATGCGCATGTCAAAATTATATTTACCAACTTTAAAAGAAGATCCTGCAGAAGCTGAGGTGGTCAGCCATAAACTCATGCTGAGAGCAGGCATGATGAGAAAACATTCTTCAGGAATTTATTCATATTTACCTTTAGGTTATCGGGTGATTAAAAAAATCGAAAAAATCACCAGAAAACACATGGACAATAGTGAGGCTCAGGAAGTTCTGCTGCCGATTATGCAGACTTCTGAAATCTGGAAGGATTCTAAACGCTGGGATAAATTTGGACCTCTGATGATCAAATTTAATGATCGTAAAGCTCGGGAATACTGTCTGGGACCAACTCACGAGGAAGTTGTTACTGATCTGGTTCGTGATGAAGTTAGATCATATAAAGATCTGCCTCTAAATTTATATCAGATTCAGACTAAAGTTAGAGATGAGATTAGACCCCGCTTTGGTGTAATGAGGGGCAGAGAATTTATTATGAAAGATGCCTACAGCCTTGATATTGACTATCAGGGTCTCGATAAAAGTTATCAGGAAATGTATGATGCCTATGAGCGTATTTTTGCAGAATGCGGCCTGGAAGCTGTAGCTGTTGAAGCAGATACCGGTGCCATGGGAGGTAAGGATTCCCACGAATTTATGGTGCTGGCTGATTCCGGCGAAGATGAGATAGCTTTCTGCAACCACTGTGACTATGCAGCCAATGTAGAAAGGGCTACTTCTAAAAAGACTGATATAGACTTTGAGGTTGAAGCAGAAGCCGAAAAAATACATACTCCGGAGATTAAAACTATCAGCGAGCTGGAGAAATATCTTGAAGTTCCTGCAGCTAAGATGATTAAAGCAGTTGCAATGGTAGCTGATGGGGAAGCTGTTTTAGCTCTTGTTTCTGGAGAAGATGAATTAAATGAAATTAAACTGACAAATTATCTGCAGGCAAATGAACTTCGGGCAGCTGAAGAGGAAGAATTTGCAGAACTCTTTAACAGTGCTGCCGGCTTTATTGGGCCTGTAGATCTGGATAAGGTAAGAATTGTTGCTGATCAGCGCCTTAAAAATATGTCGGGAGCAATAGTTGGAGCAAATGAAAAAGATTACCACCTAAAAAATGTTAAAGCTGGTAGAGATTTTGAAGTAGAAGCATTTACAGATCTTCGTTCAGTAAGAGGTGGAGAGCGATGCCCAAAATGTGACCAGGGTAAGTTAAATATTAAAGCTGGAATTGAAGTTGGTCATATCTTTAAGCTGGGAACTAAATACAGTGAAAATATGGGTGCCAACTATCTTGATGAAAATGGAAAAGCACAGCCAATAGTAATGGGAAGTTACGGAATTGGTATTACTCGACTGGTTGCAGCGGCAATTGAGCAGAATAATGATCAGTATGGAATTAAGTGGCCTAAGGCAATTGCACCATTTAAAATTATTATTCTGCCTCTGGGAAATGATGATCTGGTTCAGGAAAAATCGGAAGAAATATATCAGAATTTAAAAGCTCAGGGTTGGGAAGTTTTAATTGATGATCGTGATGAGAGAGCTGGAGTTAAATTTAATGATTCTGAATTGATTGGAATTCCACTGCGCTTAACTATTGGTTCCCGTTCTCTAAAAAATGGTGTGGTAGAGGCAATGATTAGAGAAAATAATAATAAGCTAGAAATTGAACTTGATAATCTGGAAGCAGAGGTCGAAAAACTGTTTACAGAGATCTCTTAAGTTTTGATTTTTCATCTGGAAGGAGTATTTAATGACAAAGGCAGTAATCTTAAGAGAAAATTCAAATCTATATAGATATTTAATTTATAATCAAGACGAAAAGACTATTTGTTGTATTACAGATGATGAGTATTCTGCTGCTGCAGAATCTGAAATAAAAAAGAAAATAGCTTTTAAGAAAAATGATTTTCAGCTAAAAATAATAACCGATCTAACATTAAAAGAGGAGCTATTTTTAATCTGGCCTCAAATAATTAAAAATTTTGAGGTCTATTTTTCCTTTACTAATAACTGGTTAAAAAGGGCTCAGTTATTTTTAGAAGAGCAGGAATTAAAAATTAAAGTAGAAACAAAAATGGCACAGAAAAAGCTGGCTCAGCCAAAGGTTATTAGTTTTCTGGAAAATAATATTAGTAAATATTTGAGTGGAATTGAAAAAGTTAGTGTCCACAATGGAGACTTCCTGCCGGAAATAGAAGAAAAGGCCGATCCGACTAAGTTTAAGCAGCGTTCGGAAAGAACTGCTCCTCCTTCTCAAAACTATTCAAAGGGAGGTTCACAAGGGAGATCACGCTCTACTAAGCGTAAAAGCAGCAAAAATAAAGGCCGCTACGGTCGGGTAATCAGAGGCCAAAAAACTCATGATCTAGTCGATTTAGACACTGAAATTCCGTCTGTTATTGTTGAGGCAGATCTCTTCGATATGGATGTCCGCCAAACACGCAAGGGAAGCTATCTTTATATTTTAAAGATTACAGACTATGACAGCTCTATTTCTGCTAAAACTTTTACTGACGAAAAAGATGATTTTTTAGATGGTTTAGCTAAAGGACAGCACTTAAAAATCAGAGGTAAAGTGACTTTTGACCCCTATAGTAAAGAATGGGGGATTATGTTTAACGATCTGGTGCCTGTAGAAAAAGAAAAAAGACAGGATCAAGCTGAAGAAAAAAGAGTTGAACTCCACCTGCACACTCAGATGAGCGCCATGGATTCTGTTATTAATGTTAAAGATGTAGTAAAAAGGGCTGGAGACTGGGGCCACCAGGCAATTGCGATTACAGATCATGGAGTTGTTCAGGCTTTTCCCGATGCCTATTCAGCTGGAGAAAGGCACGGAGTAAAGATCATCTATGGCGTTGAAGCCTATCTGGTTGATGATGGTGAGCCAATTATTAACAACCCCTATCCTTCAGCTATAGATCAGACAGAATTTATTGTTTTTGATTTAGAAACTACCGGTTTAAATCCTTCCCAGCACGAAATAATTGAAATTGGAGCTGTAAAGATAAAAAATGGAGAAAAAATCGATGAATTTAAATCATTTATCAATCCAGGTGTAAAAATTCCGGCTAAGATTACTGAGATCACAGGAATTAATGACAGAATGGTTGCTGATGCTCCAGACCTGGAGGCTGTAATCAATGATTTTGTTAATTTTGCTGGAGATGGTGTACTGGTAGCTCATAATGCAGATTTTGATTATGGATTTATTCGTACAGCACTTGAAAAATTAGAAATCGAAAAAGATGACTACACAGTACTTGATACTCTGGGGCTGGCAAGAGCCTTAGTTAAAGACAGTAAAAATCACAAGCTTAACACACTTGCTAAATATTTTGGTGTAGATTTAGAAAACCACCACCGGGCTCTGGATGATGCAGCTGCAACAGCAGAAGTCTTATTTAACCTGCTAGAAATCATAAAGGCTGACGGCTCAGATAATCTTAATCAGATCAACAGTTATATTTCCAAAATAGATTGGAAGGATCTGCGTCCTTTTCATGCTGTGATTCTGGCAGAGAACAAAAAGGGGCTTAAAAATCTCTATAAGTTGATTTCAATTTCTCATTTAAATAATTTTTATAAAAAGCCAAGAATTTTAAAGAGTGTGCTTCTCCAGCACAGAGAGGGATTGATTATCGGATCAGCCTGTGAGGCAGGTCAGATATATAAAGCATTTGTGAACAACAGACCACGAAATGAAATAAAGAAAATAGCAAAGCTCTATGATTATCTAGAGCTGCAGCCTCTGGGCAATAATCAATTTTTAATTCCGGACAAGGTTAATTCCAGAGATGATCTAAAAGAAATTAATCGTAAAATCTATCAGCTCGGTCAGGAATTAAACAAACCTGTGGTAGCAACTACAGATGCCCACTTTTTGGATCCTAAAGCCAGTATTTTTAGAGAAATATTACAGACAGGTCAGGGTTTTAACGATGCTGATCAGCAGCCGCCAATTTATTACAGAACAACAGAGGAAATGCTCAATGAATTTTCATATTTTGGCGAGGAAACAGCAAAAGAAATTGTGGTTGAAAATCCTAATAAAATCGCTGCTAAGATCGATAAGATTAAACCAATACCTGATGGACTATTTACCCCGGAGATTGAAGGAGCAGAAGAAGAAATCCGTCAGATGTCTTATGAGCGGGCACACGAGTTTTACGGAGAAGAGCTGCCACAGTTAGTGATTGACAGGCTGGAAAAAGAGCTTTCTTCAATTATTGAAAATGGCTTTGCAGTTATTTATTTAATCGCCCATAAACTGGTTAAAAAATCACTTGAGGATGGATATCTGGTAGGGTCGCGAGGCTCTGTTGGTTCTTCATTTGTGGCAACGATGACCGAAATTACAGAGGTTAACCCACTGCCGCCACACTACCGCTGTCCTCAGTGTTCTAAACATGAATTTATTACTGATGGGTCAATTGGAACCGGAGTTGATTTACCAGATAAAGTCTGTCCCCACTGTGGAACTGAATATATAAAAGATGGTTTTGATATACCATTTGAAGTCTTTATGGGCTTCAAAGGAGATAAAGTACCTGATATTGATTTAAACTTTTCTGGTGAATACCAGGGTAAGATCCATAAATATACAGAAGAATTCTTCGGTAGAGATTATGTATATAAAGCAGGTACAATTTCTACAATTGCAGACCGCACCGCTTTTGGTTTTGTCAAAAATTATCTTGATGATAAAGGCATGGAGGTCAAAAGAGCAGAAATTGATCGTCTGGTAGCAGGTTGTACTGGAGTTCGCAGGACCACCGGACAGCATCCGGGAGGGCTAATGATTGTTCCCAAATCTAATGAAATATTTGATTTCAGCCCAATTCAGCATCCGGCTAATGATCAGGATACCGATATTAGAACAACCCACTTTGACTATCATTCAATAAGTGGACGAATTTTAAAACTTGATCTACTCGGGCACGATGATCCTACTTCACTTAGACTGCTGCAGGATATGACAGGGATTGAACCTCAGGATATTCCCCTCGATGATCCGGATACAATGAGCATTTTTTCTAGTACTGAGATTCTTGGAGTTGACCCCGAACTGCTGGGAACTGATATTGGTACATTAGGAATACCCGAGTTTGGAACTTCGTTTGTTCAGCAGATGCTCAGAGATACCAGACCGACCACTTTTGCAGAACTGGTCCGAATTAGTGGACTTTCTCATGGAACTGATGTCTGGTTAAACAATGCTCAAGATTTAATTAGAGATAGCAAAGCAGAACTGGCAGAAGTTATTTCAGTTCGAGATGACATTATGAACTATTTACTTCAGCGTGGAGTTGAGCCATCAACTGCTTTCTGGATTATGGAGCATGTTCGTAAAGGTAAAGGGCTGACTGAAGAAGAAGAACAGGCAATGCGGGAAAATAGTGTGCCGGACTGGTATATTGATTCCTGTAAAAAGATTAAATATATGTTTCCCAAGGCACATGCTGCGGCCTATGTAACAATGGCTTACAGAATTGCTTATTTCAAAGTCCACCATCCTGCTGCCTTTTATACTGCTTATTTCTCAATTAAAGCTGGTGATTTTGACGCCCAGCTTGCCTGTAATGGCAGAGAAAAGGTGATTAATAAGATTGAAGAGCTGGAAGCTCTAGGTAATGATATGACAGCGAAAGAAAGCGGAACTCTTACTGTTTTAAGAATTGTACTGGAAGCTATGATCAGAGGAATTGAGTTCCTGCCGGTTGATATCTATGAATCTGAAGCTGACCGCTTTATTAAAAAAGAGGAGAATAAACTTTTAGCACCACTAATCAGCCTTCAGGGGCTCGGTGGAAGTGCTGCCGAAAGTGTTGTTCTTGAAAGACAAAAATCAGATTTTACTTCTATTGAAGAGTTATCAAACCGAACTTCTCTAACTTCTACGGTAATTGAAGTTTTAAGAGAGCACGGCTCACTGGAGGGAATGCCGGAACGA
The DNA here is from genome assembly GCF_003070835.1 of Halanaerobium sp. Taxonomy (NCBI): domain Bacteria; kingdom Bacillati; phylum Bacillota; class Clostridia; order Halanaerobiales; family Halanaerobiaceae; genus Halanaerobium; species Halanaerobium sp. The sequence goes on from NZ_QBLR01000004.1 coordinate 14,827, forward strand.
AATCAGTTGTCTCTGTTTTAAAACCTTTGGTACCAGGTCCAAAACGGACGTTTTGGACCTGGTACTGTTCGGTTGATCTTCGGATGATGATTGTTTAAATCTTAATTTCGATATTTTCCAAATATCCCCAGGTGGCCGTTACCATTTAAAACTTGCAAGTCTAAATAAGCTGTGATAGAATTATAGAGGAAAGAGTTCTGATAAATACTAATGTTGATTTTAGGAGTGGGGATGTCTTCCCACTCTTTTATTATAGTTTAGGTAATTTTTGAGAAAAATAAAATTAAATATTTAAGAAAGAGGGGTGTTTTATTTGGGAAAAGTTGCTGAAACAGTAACCGATTTTGTGCTTCCTATTGCCCATAGTGAAGATTTAAATCTGATTGATGTTGAATTTTTAAAAGAAGGTAGTGATTGGATTTTACGTATTTTTCTAGAAAATAAAGACGGTGATTTAACTATAGAAGAATGTGAAAAGGTCAGCAGAGCTTTGAGTATAATTCTGGATGAAGAAGATCCAATCGATAAAAGTTATATATTAGAGGTTTCATCACCCGGGCTGGAAAGACCTCTTAAAACGGAAGAGGATTTTGAACGTTTTAGGGGAGAATTAATCGCAGTTAAAACTTTCAAGAAAATTAATGGTGAAAAAGAATTTATAGGAACTTTAAAGGAATTTGCAGATGATCAAATCACATTAATTTTAGATGATGGTCAGGAAATATCGATTGACTACAGTCTGGTAGCAAGAACTAATTTAACTTTTGAAATTTAAAATTGAGGGGGGAAAAATATGAATGTAGAATTCATTCAGGCCCTGGATGATATAGAAAAAGATAAAGGTATATCTAAAGATGTATTATTGGAGGCCATTGAAACAGCTTTAGTTTCTGCTTATAAAAAGGATTTTGGTTCTAAAGATAATGTTAGAATTGAAATTTCTGCAGAAGCTGGAGAAGTTAAAGTCTATTCTCGCAAAGAAGTTGTGGAAGAAGTTGAAAACAAAAACAGTGAGATTTCTTTAACTGAAGCTGAAAATATAGACAGCAAATATGATATTGGAGACATTGTTGAGATCGAGGTTACACCTGCAAACTTTGGTAGAATTGCAGCCCAGACAGCAAAACAGGTTGTAATGCAGAGAATTAGAGAAGCAGAGAGAGATGTAATTTTTGATCAGTATAAAGAAAAAGAAGATGACCTGATAACAGGTACAATTCAGCGTTTTCATAATGATAATATCCTGATTGATATGGGAAAGACAGAAGCTTTACTGCCACCTTCTGAGCAGATTGCTGGTGAAAGATATGAAATCGGTGAAAGGATTAAGCTTTATGTAGTTGAAGTAAGTACTACAAATAAAGGTCCAAGAATTCTGGTTTCTAGAACTCACCCGGGGCTTTTGAAAAGACTTTTTGAGATTGAAGTTCCCGAAATTTTCCAGGGACTTGTAGAAATAAAAGCTGTGGCCAGAGAAGCCGGTCAGCGTTCAAAAATGGCAGTAAGCAGTACTGACAGTCAAGTTGATCCTGTTGGAGCCTGTGTTGGCCCAAAGGGTATGAGAGTTCAGGCAGTTGTGGATCAGTTAAATAATGAAAAAATTGATATTGTAAAGTGGGATGATAACCCTGAGGTATTTGTTGCTAATGCTTTAAATCCGGCTGAGGTAGTAAGTGTCAATATTAATAAGTCTGATAAAATTGCCGAAGTGGTAGTTCCAGACTTTCAGCTTTCGCTGGCAATTGGAAAAGAAGGGCAGAACGCTCGACTTGCTGCAAAATTAACAGGCTGGAAAGTTGATATTAAAAAAGAATCTGAAGTGGAAGCAGAACCTGAAAACATTGAAGAAATAGAAAAGAGTGCTGCTGAGCTTGCAGAAAGTTTAGATGAATTTGAAGAAACAGAAAAAGATACTGAATTGGATAAAACTGAAACAGTGACTGAAAAAACAGCTGAAGAGGCTGAATCTAATAATCAAGCTGAAGATGATGCTGAAGAACTTGAAAAACTGGATTAAATTTATCAAATAAACTAAAAATCTTAAGGAGGATTGAGATTGCAGAGTAGAAGTCCTATTCGTCAATGTGTAGGTTGTGGTGCCAGAAGAGACAAGATTGAACTTTTAAGAGTGGTAAATAATAAAGGAGAAATTTTAGTTGATCCAGGTGGAAGAACTCCTGGTCGAGGTGCTTACCTCTGTCCTAATATGGATTGTTTAGATAAAGCAGTAGAAAAAGGAGCCTTAAAAAAGGCACTGAGGAAAGATATTTCCGATGAAATTTATGAAAAAATTTCGGAGGAGATTAAACATGATTAACTAACAGCAGAATATTTTGGAGGTGCAAGTATGGCAAAAATTAGAGTATATAATCTGGCTCACGAGCTGGATATGGATAGTAAGGAAGTAATTGAATTATTAAATGATCTTGATATTGATGTATCAAGTCATATGAGTACGATAACTGACGAAACAGCAGAACTTGTAAAGGGTATGTACGCAGGTGATAATACTGCTGAAGAAAATGAAGAAGCACATAAGGAAGCTGTTAAAGCTGAAGCTGAAAAAAGCAAAGAAGAGGCAGAAAAAGCGGCCGAAGCAGCTGAACAGGCAGAAGCTGAAGCAGAAGAAGATACAGTAGAAAAAATTGAAGAAGAAGCAGTAGAAATAGAAACTCCAATCACAGTTAAAGAATTTGCTGAAGAGATTGGTCAGGCTCCTAATAATTTAATTGTCGAATTAATGAACATGGGAGTAATGGCCAGTGTAAATCAGAGTTTAGATGAAGATACTCTGGAATTACTGGCTGAAGAAATTGGAGTTAATATTAAGTTCAAATCTGAGGAAGAAGAAAAAGCTTCTTTAAGAGTTGGACCGGAGATTGAAGATAAGGAGGAAGACTTAGAAGTTAGACCTCCTATTGTTACCGTAATGGGTCATGTTGACCACGGTAAAACTACTCTTTTAGATGTGATTAGAGAAAGTAGAGTGGCCGGAAGTGAAGCTGGTGGAATCACTCAGCATATCGGTGCCTATCAGGCTGAGGTAGATAACAAGAAAATTACCTTTATTGATACACCGGGTCACGAAGCTTTTACAGCTATGAGAGCTAGAGGAGCCCAGATTACTGATATTGCAATTTTAGTTGTAGCAGCTGATGATGGAATTATGCCCCAGACTGAAGAGGCGATTAACCACGCTAAGGCAGCTGGAATTCCGATCATCGTAGCAATCAATAAGATTGATAAGGCAAATGCTCAGCCGGAACGGGTTAAGCAGGAGCTAACAGAATATGGGCTTGTTCCTGAAGACTGGGGTGGAAATACAATTTGTGTTAATGTTTCTGCACTGCAAAAACAGAATATAGATGAACTTTTAGAAATGATCATCCTGGTTTCAGAAATGGAAGAATTAAAGGCAAATCCTAACCGTCTGGCTGAAGGTATAGTTATCGAAGCCGAGCTTGATAAAGGCAGGGGTCCTGTAGCAACTGTGCTGGTTAAGAATGGAACTTTAAAGGTAGGAGATCCACTACTTGCTGGTTTAACTTCCGGTCGTGTTAGAGCAATGTTTAACGAATACGGAGATTCTCTAGATTTAGCCGGACCGTCATCAGCAGTTGAGGTACTTGGATTCAATGAAGTGCCTGATGCTGGAGATTTTGTTCAGGTTTTAGAAGACGAAAGACAGGCTAGAGATGTTGCTTCTGACCGTCAGGATGAAAAAAGACAGGCTGAGTTAAAATCTGATGCTAAAGTTTCCTTAGATGATCTGTACAAGCAGATTCAGGAAGGTGAGGTTAAAGAACTTAATATTATTATTAAGGCAGATGTGCAGGGTTCAATTGAGGCCCTTAAAGCTTCACTATTGAGACTTGGTACAGATGAAGTTACTGTTAATGTAATCCACACTGGTGTGGGGGGAGTAAATGAAACTGATGTTAACCTGGCCAGTGCTTCCAATGCTATCATTATTGGATTTAATGTAAGACCTGATAATAATGCTTTAAAAGCAGCTGAAAAAGAAAAGGTTGATATTAGAACTTATAGAGTAATTTATAAAGCTCTAGAAGATATCAAAGATGCGATGGCCGGACTGCTTGACCCTGAGTTAAGAGAAGAAGTAACCGGTAGAGCCGAAGTTAGAGACACTTTTAAGGTACCTGATGTCGGCATAATTGCTGGTGCATATATTACAGATGGTCATGTGAACCGCAACTACGATGCTCGTTTAATTAGAGATGGAGTAGTTATTCACGAAGGAACAATTTCTTCTCTCAAGAGATTCGAAAATGATGTGAGAGAAGTTAAGTCTGGTTATGAATGTGGAATTGGAATCGAAAATTATAATGATATCAAAGTTGGAGATATTATTGAATTCTATACTTATAAGGAGATTAAAAGATCCTTATAGAGGTGAGGTAAAATGACAAATAAAAGAGCAATAAGAGTTGGAGAATTGTTAAAAGAAGAAATCAGTCAGATTGTCTTAAGAGAAATGAAAGACCCAAGAATTGGTTTTGTCTCTGTGACTGATGTTGAGGTTAGTGGTGATTTAAGACATGCTAAAGTCTTTATCAGTGTTTATGGAAGTGATAAAGAAAAGGAAGAAACCCTGGAAGGTCTGCATCAGGCTAAGGGTTTTGTCCGCAAACTTGTCGGTGAAAGAATTAAAATCCACCACACACCTGAGATTATTTTCCGTTATGATGATTCTATTGAAAATGGAGTTCATATTTCTGAAATAATTAAAGATCTTAAAGAATCAGGAGAGATAAAGGAGTCTGACTCTGATGCAGAAAGAAATTAAAGAAATAATTAAAATTATAAATGAAAATGATAATTTTCTAGTCGTCGGCCATGTTGGGGCTGATGGTGACAGTATCGGATCAGTGACTGCTTTAACCCGATTACTAAAAAGGGAAATGAAAACAGCCAGAGCCTATCTGAATCGAGATACTCTGGCTCCTTTTTCTTTTCTGGGAGTTAAGGAGGATTTCTTCTATACTGATTCAGAAAAATTAAAAGTAGAGATGACAGCAGAAGAATTTATATTAATCACCCTGGATTCAGGCACTTTAGAAAGAGTGGATCTGGACCAGGAATTAATAGATTCCGCCCAGTATATTATAAATATTGATCACCATGAAGATAACAGTCTTTTTGGTAAAATCAATCTTGTCGAAGCTGATCGGGCAGCAGTTGGTGAGATTATTTATAATTTTGCTGCTGAAATCATAGGAAAAGCTCTACCTTTGAATATCGCTGAGCCCCTTGCTACTGCAATAATAACTGACACTGGAGCTCTGCGCTATGAAAATACAAGTTCCAGAGTTTTAAGAATTCTGGCTGAACTGATGGATGCTGGTGTCGATATTTATAAAATTAATAAGAAAATATTTGGCAGTTTAAGCTACAAGGCTCTTGTTTTAAAAGGACTGGCACTGGCTACCTTGACTAGAAGTGAAGACGGAAAAATCGCCTGGCTTTATGTCAGCCGACAAATGATGCATGAAGCTGAGACTGACTATACTGAAGGGCTGGTCAGTCTGGCTAGAGATATAGAAGAAGTTGAAATTGGTATCCTATTTACTGAGGAAGAAGAAAAAGAGATAAAAGTAAGTCTTCGTTCTAACTTTTATGCAGAAGTCAATAAACTGGCAGCAGAATTTGACGGCGGTGGTCATCCAAGGGCTGCCGGAGCAACAATCGAAAAGACTTTAGAAGAGACAATCGATTCTGTGGTGGAGGCAGCGAAAAAATATGTTTAACGGTACTGCTAATATTTTAAAACCACCCGGAATTTCTTCATTTGCCTTAATTAAAAGTCTGCGCTGGCTGCTGGATGAAAAAAAGGCAGGCCATACAGGAACTCTAGATCCCGCAGCCGCCGGGGTTTTAGGAGTTTGTTTCGGTAAGGCTACAAAAACAATTCCCTTTCTTGATGACAGCCGCAAAGAATATATCTGTGAACTGAAGCTGGGTTCCAGAACTGATTCCCTTGATTTAGAAGGGGAGGTTATCAGGGAAGATTTAAAGTGGAACCATCTTTCAGAGGAAAAAGTGGAAGCGGCTGTTATGAGCTTTAAAGGCAAACAGCAGCAGGTTCCACCAATGTATTCGGCTCTTCATTATCAGGGCAAAAGACTCTATCAACTTGCCCGCAGAGGAATTGTGGTAGAAAGAGAAAGCAGAGAGATAGAAGTATTTGATCTGGAACTGCTGGAAATTAATCTACCTTTAATTCGTTTTAAAGCTGAAGTTTCCCGGGGAACCTATATTCGCTCACTTGTGAGGGATATTGGAGATAAGTTAAATACAAATGCTGTGATGACTTTTCTGCTCAGAACAAAGTCTGGTCCTTTTAAGCTTGGGGATTCTGTCAGCTACGAAGAGATTGAAAATCAGGGAGAGAAAATTTTACTTAAGTCTTATGAGCCGCTTAATCTACCCCGCTATACAATCAAAGATGAAGAATATCAGCGGGCTGAAAATGGAAATTATTTAATCAAAGAAAATTTTGTGGAATCTGATATTGAGCTTGCTGTTGGAGAATATTTTCTTCTTTTTTCTGAATCAGGTAAATTTTTAGCAATCAGCCAGCATCAGCTCGAAGATAATTATCATATTTACCAGCCACATAAAGTTTTTATTTAGTTTTGGAGGAAATAATATGCAGGTTATTACAAGTGATAAATATAATGAATTTGAAGAGAGCAATACCTGTCTTGCTATTGGTGCATTTGATGGTTTACATAAAGGTCATCAGTTAATTATCAATCAGGCAATTAAAGAAGCCAAAAAGAATAATTATCCGGCTGCAGTTTTATCTTTTCATCCTCATCCCCTGGAGATAATTCCGGGTAAAACACCACCACCATCTATAGTCTCTCGCCAGCAGAAAATTTCTGTTCTGGAGGAGATGGGGGTTGATTATTATTTTGAACAGAAATTTACTCAACATTTTGCAAAAATGAGGGCAGAAGAATTTATTAATAATATTCTGCTCGATAAAATTAAAGTAAATACGGTGGTTGTTGGCGATGATTTTCGCTTTGCCTATAAAAATGAAGGTAATGTTGAAATTCTAAAAAAGATGGGGGAGCTGCACGGTTATCAGGCAAAAATTATTTCTCAGCTCCACGCCAGTGATGATCGGATTTCCAGTACAAGAATCAGAAATCTGCTTAAAAAGGGTAGGATTAAACAAGCTAAAAAACTGCTCGGACGCCCATATCAAATCTGTGGAGAAGTAGTGCACGGAAAAAAAAGAGGTAGAAAATTGGGCTTTCCAACAGCAAATTTAAGTCTGGAAACTAATTATGCTCTGCCACCCGAAGGTGTATATGCTGTTAAGGTTTATCATCAGGGTCAGGTATATATCGGTGCAGCTAATCTGGGTTACAACCCTACTTTTAATAATCAAAAGATTTCTTTTGAAGTCTATATCTTAGATTTTGAAGGTAATCTTTATGGTGAGAGATTGTGTGTAGATATTATTGATTTTATCAGGAGTGAAATAGATTTTAAAAATACTGAAGAATTAATTGAGCAGATGGAGCAAGATATTCTTTACACACGCGAGCTTTTATGTTAAAATTATAAAGAAAGTTTTAAATTACCGCTGGCTAGGATTTCGACTCTCCGACGTCTTCTTGGCCTGTGGCGAATTAATTTCACAGGAGGTGAATTTTTTATGTTAAGTAAAGAAGAAAAGCAAGATATTATTAAAGAATATCAGCTAGAAGAAGGTGATACTGGCTCTACTGAAGTCCAGGTTGCTCTTTTAACTGCAAGAATTGCTGAGTTAACTGAACACTTAAAAGACCACAAGAATGATCATCATTCACGAAGAGGTCTTTTAAAGATGGTTGGTAAAAGAAGAAAGTTATTAAGATACTTACAAAATAATGATGTTCTGCGTTATCGTGAACTTATTTCCAAATTAGGAATTCGCGGTTAATAATGCATACTAAAAGAGCGGGGCAATCCCCGCTCTTTATTTGAATAAGGAGGAAAAAATATGAAAGAATGGACAATTGATTTTGCCGGTGACGAATTTAATTTACAGACCGGTAAGGTGGCCAAACAGGCCAATGGGTCAGTAGTAGTCCGCTGTGGTGACTCACAGGTTTTAGTTACAGCAACTATGGATGATCCAAGACCAGGAATGAACTATTTTCCACTAATGGTTAACTATGAGGAAAGAGTTTATGCAATCGGCCAAATTCCTGGAAGTGTTATGAGAAGAGAAGGAAGACCAAGAGATGAAGCGACTTTAGCTGCTAGAGTAATTGACCGCTCTATCAGACCATTATTTCCAGATGGTTACAGACGTGATGTGCAGATAGTTGCTACAATTTTATCTGTAGATGACGATCATGATCCAGAAGTACTTGCTTTAAACGGAGCTTCTGTTGCTCTAACCTTATCTGACATTCCTTTTGCTGGGCCAATCGGAGGAGTAAAAGTTGGTTTAGTCGATGGAGAAATTGTTATTAATCCAAATGAAGAGGAAAGAGAAAACAGTGATCTTGATCTCGTAGTAGCAGGAAGCAAAGATGCTATTATGATGGTAGAAGCCAGTGCTAATGAGGTAAGTGAAGAAAAGATCTTAGAAGCAATGGATGCTGCCCACGAAGAGATCAAAAAGTTTATCGCTCTGCAGGAAGACATCAGAGAAGAAGCAGGTAAAGAAAAGATGCCTTTTGAATCTCCAACTGTAGACGATGAGATCCAGGAACAGGTTGACCAAATTCTTGGAGAAAAAATGAAAGAAGCAATTCAGATTCAGGACAAGAAGCCGAGAAATAAGAGGCTGGATGAGTTGAAGGAAGAGCTTAAAACTACAATTAATCCTGATGAAGATGAAGAAATTAATGATCAGCTTGAACTGGCTTTTGAAAAAATGATAAAAAAGTCTGTTAAGAGCCTAATCATTGATGATGGAGTTCGTCCTGATGGCAGAGATTATGATGAAATCAGACCTATCTGGGCAGAAGTTGATTTTGTACCAAGAGCCCACGGTTCTGGAATTTTCACCAGAGGTGAAACTCAGGCGCTAAGTGTTTTAACTTTAGGATCAGCCAGAGATGAGCAGACTATATTTGGACTCGGTGAAAATGAGACCAAACGCTATATGCACCACTATAATTTCCCATCTTTCTGTGTTGGTGAAACATCTCCAATGCGTTCACCAGGAAGAAGAGAAATTGGACACGGTACCTTAGGTGAAAAAGCATTACTGCCTGTTATTCCATCTGAAGAAGATTTCCCCTATACAATCAGAATTGTATCTGAAGTATTGGAATCAAATGGTTCTTCATCTCAGGCAAGTATCTGTGGTAGTAGTTTAGCCTTAATGGCTGCCGGCGTTCCAATTAAAGCACCTGTTGCAGGTATTGCTATGGGACTAATGAAAAAAGATGATGAGATTGTTGTTCTATCTGATATTCAGGGTTTTGAAGATTTCCATGGTGATATGGACTTTAAAGTTGCTGGAACTAAAGATGGTATTACAGCCCTACAGATGGATATGAAATTAAAAGGTCTATCTTCTGAAGTCTTAAAAGAAGCATTAGAAAAAGCTAAAAAAGGTAGAATGCATATTATGGGTAAAATGCTGGATGTAATACCAGAACCTCGTCCAGAATTATCCGAAAATGCTCCTGCAATCATTACCATGAACATTGATCCAGAAAAGATCAGATTTGTTATTGGTCCTGGTGGTAAGATGATCAATAAGATTATTGATGAAACTGGAGCAGATATTGATATTGAAGATGACGGTCTGGTTAAAATTATGACAGAGGATCAGGAAGGTGGACAGAAAGCAAAAGAAATGATTGAGCGCCTGACTGAAGAAGTAGAAGTAGGAAAAATCTATCAGGGTAAGGTTAAGCGAATCATGAACTTTGGTGCCTTTGTAGAAATTCTGCCTAATAAAGAGGGTTTAGTTCACATTTCTAAACTAGCTGATCATCATGTAAAAGAAGTTGGAGATGTTGTATCTGTAGGAGATGAAATCCCTGTAAAAGTTATTGAAATAGATAAGCAGGATAGAATTAATTTATCACTAAAAGATGCAAAAAAAGAACTGGAAGATAAAGAGTAAGCTGAAATAACGCTGAATTATAAAATTAATGGAGATGAGTTTTAAATGATTTTAGGTAAACATGTTTCTATAGCCGGCGGCCTTGATCAAGCTTTTAAAAGAGCTGCTGCTATCGGCTGTAATTCAATGCAGATTTTTGTTAAGAATCCTCGCGGCTGGAAAATGCGCGAAGTTGATACAGCAGAAGCAGAAAAATTCAGAGTTGAAAGAAAAAAATATAAGATTAATCCAGTTGTAGTCCATGCTGCTTACCTGATCAATCTGGCATCTCCAAAAGATGAATTATGGGGAAAATCAATTTCAGCTCTTAAGTCTGAATACCAGCGCTGTGACAGACTCGGAGCTGAATACCTGATTTTTCATCCAGGCAGCCATACAGGATCCGGAATGAAAAAAGGAATTGCTAGAATTGCAGAGGCCATAAATATAATTTTAGCTGAAGTAAAATCAGAGACTATGATTCTTTTAGAAAATACTGCCGGTGCCGGGACAGGTATTGGGGCAGACTTTAATCAGCTAAAAGAAATTATTGACCGGGTCGATCATCCTGAAAGATTGGGAATTTGTATTGACAGCTGTCATGCTTTTACAGCCAGATATAATCTAAAAGAAAAAGCTGGTTTAGAAGAACTAATTAGTGATTTTAATGAGCTGATTGGACTTGATAAATTGAAAGTAATTCACCTCAATGATTCCAAATATGACTGCTGTACAAATAAAGATGAGCATGCTCATCTTGGAGAAGGAAAAATTGGTAGTGAAGCTTTTAGAAGATTAATTAATCATTCTCAATTAAAGGATAAGGTATTTATTCTGGAAACACCTCAGTTTGATAAAGATAGAGATGATGATGTTATTTTATTAAAAGAATTAAGGGAGGACTAAAGTTGTCTGCTAGTGCTGAAATGTTATTAGAAGTTGGCAAAGAAATAAAAAAAGAAATAGAGACAGCAGCTGGGAATGAGATTTTTATTAGAGCTCAATTAAATAATAAAAATATCATTGAAGATTTTGAAGTTCTGGCCAGAGGCAACAGTTATTCGGCACCTGCAGTTATTAATAATTTAATAGCTGGAGAAATGGTTATTCATAATCATCCTTCTGGAGACCTGACACCTTCTGCAGCTGATATTAGACTGGCAGCAAAAATTGCAGCCAGAGAAGTTGGTTTTGCAATTATAAATAACCAGGCAGATCAAATTTATGTTGTAGTTGAAGCAGGAACAAAAAAAGAAAAGAAGAAATTAGATAAAGAGGAAGTTTTAAGTTATTTTAAAAAAGAGGGGAAATTAGCCGGTGAATTAAAAGGTTTTTCTGAGAGAAAAGAACAGCTGCTTACAGCTGAAAAAATTATCGATTCATTTAATCAGCATCAATTTGATTTTATTGAGGCTGGTACCGGGACTGGAAAATCTTTTGCCTATTTAATACCTGCTCTTTTTTATAATGATTTAAATCAGGCAAGAATAGTGGTTTCTACAAATACAATTAATCTTCAGGAACAGCTGATTAATAAAGACTTAGTTACCCTGCAGCGGGTGCTTGATTTTGATTTTAACGCAGTTTTAGTTAAAGGGAGAAATAATTATCTCTGCCTGAGGAAATTTAAAAATTTTAAAAAGAATTTTGATAACAACGAGCTTGAGATAGACGCGAAAATATTTAACGAGCTAAATGAGTGGAAAAAGCAGACTGAAAGTGGAGAAAAAAGCGAAATTAATTTTCAGCTGAAAAATAAGGTCTGGAATCAGATTGCTGCCGAAAGTGATCTTTGTTTAAAAACATCATGTCCTTTTTATGCTAACTGCTTTTTTATGCAGGCCAGAAAGAAAATATATAAGGCGGATATTTTAATTGTTAATCACCACCTTTTATTGTCTGATGCAAGAGTAAAAGAGGATACAGGTTCTGTTGATCGAGGTATTTTACCCAATTTTAATCATTTAATTATTGATGAGGCTCATAATATTGGCGAAATTGCAACTGATCATCTGGGCTATCCGCTTTACCAGCCCCTGCTGGATAACTGGCTAAAAAGACTGAGTGGAGACAAAAAATCGTTACTGTCAGAAATTAGAGAGGACATTGCCTTTACTGTTGATTCTGATCAAAAAAGGCTGCGGGAAATTTTAGATAAAAGAATAATTCCTACAACCCAAAAAATAAGAGATTTAATTCCTCAGTATTTTAATGAACTCAAGGATTTAATTTCTGATTATAAGGATAAAAAGATTACAGTTGATGATAAATTAAAAAGCAATCCTAAATGGCAGGAATTCTATCAGACTGCCCAGGATCTGGCTGCTTATTTAAAAAACGATTTTTCTTTTCTACAGATCATTTACGAAAATCTATATCTTGGTCTGGAAGCAGAGACAGATGAGAGTGAAATGAAGATCAAATCCAGTTTAAATCGCTGTCAGGATTTAATAAAACGCATAGAATTTAATTTAAAGGCTGAAGATGATGATTATGTTTTCTGGCTGGAGTCGAGCTATTATAGGGGCTCTGAACAGACTGTACAGAAATCAGCCCCGATTGATGCTGGAAAATTTTTGCCGGATATGCTCTGGTCAAAATTAACAAATATCATCTTTACTTCTGCTACAATTACAGCTGCCGGCTCTTTTGATTATTTTTACCGCGAAACCGGGATATCTAAAGCTGAAGAGCTTAAGGTGGAATCACCTTTTGATTATTCAAAACAGGCAGAACTTTTGATTCCAGTGGATTTTCCAGATCCAGGCAGTAAAATTTTTCTTAAGGAACTTGTGATCAGTCTCAAGGAAATTATTTCAAAAACTCAGGGTTCAACGATGGTTTTATTTACCTCCTATCGAATGCTCAGCTACTGTTATAACAACCTTAAAGCAGAGCTGGAAGAGATGGGGATTAGAATACTGTCACAGTCAAAACTATCCCGCAATTATATTATGCAGGAGTTTCACAGTGAATACAAAACAATAATTTTTGGGACTTCAAGCTTCTGGGAAGGAGTAGATTTACCTGGAGATCTGCTTAAATATCTGGTAATGGTTAAACTTCCATTTCCAGTTCCTGGTGAGCCGCTTTATCAGGCAAAAGAAGATCTCTTAAAAGAAAAAGGGCTTAACCCTTTTTATAATCTTGCTCTGCCTCAGGCGGTAATTAAGTTCAGGCAGGGTTTTGGAAGATTAATCCGTTCCAAAAAAGATTCTGGTTTTATCATTCTATTTGACCGAAGAGTTAAAAGTAGATCTTATGGACAGAAGTTTTTAGACTCAATTCCGTCGGGGTGCCCGGTGCTTGAAATCAATCAAAAGGAAATTATAAAAAAATTAGAGAATAATGGAGTTTAAAATATGACTAATACAAAAATATTCATAAAAAACTTTTTAATTTTAGCTGCTATCTTTATATTTTCTACTGCTGTTAATGCTGCTCCCAGTTTAAGTTTGATCTATGTTATTCAGCAGGGTGATACACTTTCTGAGATTGCAGCTGATTATGATCTTGAGATAGAGCAGTTAAAAGCTGCAAATAAGATTTCTAATCTGGCAGATATTAAAATGGGTGATGAACTGGTTATTCCTCAGAAGTTGGATAATAAGAATCAGGAAAAACATGAGAAACTATTTAGTGATTTCAAAACTCGCAAAGAAGAACTATCTTTTTCAATTAATACTCATTATGCTGCCAGGATTAACCCCGGCCATCAGGTCCCGAATATTGATAAAATACCAGAGGATGAAATTATAAACTACTATGTTGGTCCTGGTGATACACTTTATGATCTTGCAAGAGATTTCAGCACCACCATTGGAACCATTTTAGCTTTAAATAATAAAAAAAATAGTATTTTGAGGCGGGGAGAAAAAATTCTTCTGCCGGTTAATAATTTAACCGATCATCAAATTTTAAACCAAAGAGTGAGTAAGCAGGAATTGGAGCTGCTTGCAAGGGCAGTGAATGGCGAAGCCAGAGGCGAGCCTTATATCGGTCAGGTTGCAGTGGCTGCAGTTATTATTAATCGAGTTCTTAGTCCTCAATTTCCCAATAATTTTGCTCAGGTTATCTATCAGGCAGGACAGTTTTCGGCAGTTAGTGATGGACAGATTAATTTGAGGCCAAATCAGACTGCTTTTAGAGCAGCAAGAGAAGCTTTAAATGGAAGTGACCCAACAAATGGAGCCCTTTATTTTTATAACCCTAAAACTGCTACCAGGGTTAGCTTTTTTGAAGGTAGAAGAGTGATTACCAAAATAGGAGATCATGTTTTTGTAGAATAGGGGTGAAGATTTTTGTTTACTAACTCATTTAAAACTTTCCAGCTTTTTAAAAAGAAGCTGGCTTATTTTTTTATAATAATAATAATATTTTCCAGTAGTTCTGTTCTGGCTCAAAATAACTTTAGGAGCAATTACAGCTCCAGAAGAATGGTTCCAATTTATAAGGTAGATAGAGATGATCATAAAATTACTCTCACAGTTGATGGAGCCTGGGGGAGCGATCAGACTGAAGCTCTGCTGGAACTTTTTAAAAAAGAAGATATTAGTGTTTCATTTTTCTTTGCCGGAATCTGGCTGCAGAACAATCCGGATTTAGTTCAGAAAATTTTAGCTGCTGGACATCAGATTTATAATCATTCCTACAGCCATTCTCATTTTAATAACTTAAGCAAAAATGAAATAATAGAAGAACTTCAGAAAACTGAGGCAATAATTAAGCAGTATCAAAACTCTGAAACTGGACTTAAACTTTTTAGACCCCCTTATGGTGAGTATAATGACTTTGTAATCAAAACAGCAAGAGAGCTTGGCTATCAGGTTGTTCAGTGGAGCCTTGATTCTCATGACTGGATGGATCCCGGCCAGGAATACATAGTTGAGCGGGTTATTAATAACATTAACTCGGGAGATATCCTGCTTTTTCATAATAATTCGGAGAATATTGTAGAAATACTAAGCGAAATTATTCCAATTCTAAAGCAGGATTATCAATTTGTCAAAATAGAAGATCTAATTTATAATGATAACTATCAGATAAGTTCTCTAACTGGTTTACAATACAAAATAAAGGGTGATGTTAATGGAAATTAAAGCAGAAAGGGTCAATAAGGATATTGAATTACCAAAATACCAGCATTTTGGGGAAGATGCCGGTCTGGATCTGCATGCAGCAGAAGAACTAACAATCAAAAGTGGAGAATACAAATTAATAAAAACAGGTCTGAAAATTGCTGTTCCCAAAGGTTATGCAGCTTTTGTATATCCGCGCAGTGGTCTAGCTTTAAAAAAAGGGGTTACAGTTTTAAATGCTGATGGAGTAATTGATTCCGGTTATCGCGGAGAAGTTGGGGTAATTTTAATTAACCATGGAGCTGAAGACTTTAATGTCAATTTTAATGATAGAATAGCCCAGCTTATTATTCAGCAGGTTAATACAATAGAGTGGAATGAAGTAGAGAGTTTAAGTGAAAGTCAGCGAGGAGAAGGCGGCTTTGGCCATACCGGGATCAAAAAGAATTAGGAAAGGATAATTAATATGCCTAAAATAAAAGTGCCGGCAACTACAGCAAACTTAGGCCCTGGTTATGATACTCTGGGGCTTGCTTTAAGTTTATATAATGATTTTGAGGTTAAAAAAAGAGAAGACGAGCAGTTAAAAATTAAAATTATCGATCAAAATAAAAGTACAGAAATAAAAATTGCCGCTGAAGATAATCTAATAGCCCTGGCCTATAAAAAATATTTTAACTTTATTGCTGAGGATTTAAGAGGTGCTGAAATAGTTGAAAAAATGCATACTCCCCTGGCCAGGGGTCTCGGCAGCAGTTCTTCGGCTATTATTGGAGGCCTGGCTGCAGCAGCAGTAGTATCAGGTAAATTAATCAGTGAAAATGATTTTATCCAGCTGGCTGTTGAGTTAGAAAAACATCCAGATAATGTTGTTCCAGCTCTGGTTGGAGGGCTAACAGTAAATTTTTATTGCAATAATAACTATGATTATTATAAAATAGATGTGGAGCAGGAACTTGATTTTATTCTGGTAGTACCGGACTTTGAGCTGAAAACTGAAAATTTGAGGCAGGTTTTACCAGCAGAAATAGATTATCCAAGTGCAATTAATAACCTCAGTCGAGTTGGTCTGCTGACAGCGGCCTTCATTAACAGAGATTATAAGCTTTTAAAAACTGCGATGGAGGATCAGCTGCATCAGCCATACAGAAAAAAACTAATTAAAGGCTTTGACCAGGTACTCGAAGCAGCCTACAGTAGTGGTGCTTATGGAGCGGCGCTGAGTGGTGCTGGACCAACAATTTTAGCCTGTGCCCGGCAGAATTCTACTGAGATTGCCGAAAACATGAAAAAGGTATTTGAGTCTAATTCTATCAGAACAGATATTTTTATAGTAAAGGCCTGTAATCAGAGTTTATATCAGTATTTAAAAGAGGAGATATCTCAGAATGCTTAAACTGGCCCTGATCGCCAATCATACAGACTCTTTAGAGGGTTTTTTTGATTTTTTCATAGAAAATAAAAATAAAATAGAAAAAAAGGCTGCTCAGAAGTTTGAAATTACATATATTTTTAATGATTCTCCAGAAAATGAAGTCAAAGCTTTTTTTGCAGCCCGAGATGTCGACTTAAAAGTTACTGATAATTATCAGCAGCTGGTAAAAAATAAAGAAGTTGATATAATCATAGAATTAAGCCGTAAGTTTGAAACTGCGGATTATCTGCTTCAGGCATTAGAAAATAAAAAACAGGTAATTACAAGTAACCATAAGGTTCTGGCAGAAAACTATCTGTTGATCAAAGAGGCTGAGAAGAAGTTTAGAACCAGGGTGTTTTTTTCTGCAGTATTTTCTCCCTTACCTTTAAAAACTCTGCTCAATAATTTCTATGCTCTGGATGAAGTTAAGGAAATCAATGGGGTTTTAAATGCAACTACCAATTTCATTTTAGCTGAGATGGAAAAAAATACTGTAAGCATGAAAGAAACAGTTGAACAGGCAAAGGAATTGAGCTATACTGAAGAAAATCCTGAATTTGATTTAAGCGGTAGGGATAGTTTAAATAAAAGTATTTTGCTGGTAGATTTGATTTACAACACAGCTCTTGATCCTTCTCAGGTTCAAGCCAAAGGGATAAAAGGAATTACAAGTTATGACCTGATCTATGCAGCAGAGCTTGGTTATAAAATAAAATTAATTTCTACTATTAAGAAACAGGATCAGAAAATATATTTTGGAGTTAGACCAAATTTAGTTCCTAAGAACTCTTTTTTCTCTTCTTTAAATGATAACAGTAATGGAATAGAGTTGTTTTCAAAATATAATTCCAGAATCTTTATTAAAGCCGAAAATAATGAGTCAGCTGCTTCCAATCTACTCAGCCAGGACTTAATAAGTGCTGCCGAAATAATCAGCTCTCAAAGCGATATTGATTTTGATTTGGAAGCCTTAAGAGCAAATAAAATTAAACTAAATGACCTTTATCAGCAGCAGGCAAACAACTTTTATGTCAGATTGCA
This sequence comes from Halanaerobium sp., assembly GCF_003070835.1. Taxonomy (NCBI): domain Bacteria; kingdom Bacillati; phylum Bacillota; class Clostridia; order Halanaerobiales; family Halanaerobiaceae; genus Halanaerobium; species Halanaerobium sp. The sequence continues at coordinate 32,453 of NZ_QBLR01000004.1, forward strand.
GCTTGAAAAAGATAAACAGATAATTGAAAAAATCAAAGATATCTTTTCAGAAAAAAATCTGGCAGATTTAATTTTACATGATAATTTGACTGAAACTCCACTGCTGCCTGTAATAATCATTACTAAGAAAATTAAAGAAAAAGATTTAGAAGAATTACTAAAAGAAGTTGAGAATCTAGAAGGAGTTCTAACTGTTAATAATGTAATAGCAGTTAAAACAGAATAATAATTTTATCATTAACAATAGGAAGGTGAAACAGTTGTCATTAATTGTACAAAAATATGGAGGAAGTTCAGTAGCAAATCCTGAATTAATTAAAAATGTTGCCAGAAGAGTAATTGAGGGGTATGAGGAAGGCAATCAAATGGTAGTAGTGGTTTCAGCAATGGGAGATACTACTGACCATTTAATAGATCTAATGGGAGATATCACTGATGATCCTGATCCAAGAGAAGTAGATATGCTTTTAACAACCGGGGAGCAGGTTTCAATTGCCCTATTAACTATGGCAATTCATTCTCTTGGTTACCCGGCAATCTCTTTAACCGGCAGTCAGATGAAAATTAAAACTAATGAAAAACATAATCAGGCTATGATTACAGATGTAGATACCACTCGTTTGAGAAAAGAACTAGCAGAAAATAAGATTGTAATTGTTGCTGGTTTTCAGGGGGTAAATGATAATCAAGATTTTACAACCCTGGGTCGAGGAGGTTCTGATACTACAACTGTAGCTGTGGCAGCAGCTATGAATGCTGACCGCTGTGAAATTTATTCTGATGTTGATGGAGTTTATACTGCTGACCCCAGAATAGTAGAAAATGCCAGTAAGCTGGACTCGATTTCATATGAAGAAATGCTGGAACTTGCAAATTTGGGTGCTAATGTCCTTCATCCAAGAGCAGTTGAGCTGGCAAATAATTATAATTTAGACTTATATATTGCCTCAAGTTTTAATAAAACCATGGGGACAATTGTTAGAGGAGATGAGAGCATGGAAGGTAAAAAAAATGTAGTTGGAGCAGCGAGTGATTTAGGAGAAATAAAAATTACAGTTGAGAGAGTACCGGATGAGCCAGGGATAGCAGGTAAAATGTTTAAGGCTCTAGCTGATGCAGGAGTTAATGTTGATATGATTATTCAGAACCTGCAGCGGGATGAACTGAATGATATTACCTTTACTATTAATCAGGAACAGGAAAAATTGGCAGTTAACGTCCTGGAAAAAATAAAGGAAAAACTTAAATTTGATAACTATACAATTGATCGAGATGTTGCAAAAATTTCTATAGTTGGAGCAGGGATGCAGTCAACTCCGGGGATAGCGGCCAGAATGTTCAGCTCATTTGGCGAAAATAATATTAATATTGAAATGATTACAACCTCTGAGATTAAAATTTCCTGTTTGATAAAAAAAGAAGAAGCAGATAGGGCTTTAAATGTTTTACATAAGGAATTTAAGCTGGATCAGATAAATAATTAAATATTGCAAAAACTTTAATTTTCGCGTATAATTAAAACAGGCAGTTTTTAAGATAGAATTTACTTACTGCTCAAATTTTATTATTCTAATTATTCTGTGAGGAGGCTAAAATATGAATGTAAAGAAAAAAGGCGAAGTTTATCGCTGTGAAATTTGTGGTAATGTGGTTGAGGTTAAAGAAGCTGGTGGAGGCGAACTCGTATGCTGTGGTGAGCCAATGAAATTAGAAGAATAATTAAAAAATAATTAGGGCCCGGGGTTTATACTCCGGGCTTTTAAGTGCTTTTAGTTTGAAATTAAAATAATTTTTAATTATTTCTTAAAGGATTTCGCTCTGCTTGCGAGAAGTTATTATAATAGAAATTAAACCAAAAAGATATGGATTTTAAATCAAATAATTTTAATAGAATATTGGGGAGGAAATTTTTAAAATGAATTATTTTGAAAGAAAAAAAATAAAAGATATACTTGAAGATAAGATCGACAGCTACCAGGATGTTATTGTAATGGGCTGGGTGAGAACTAAAAGAGTTTCAAAAAATATTGCCTTTATAGAAATTAATGATGGAAGTGCACTTAAGAATCTGCAGCTAGTTATTTTAGATCCTGATGCTCATCCGCTGGCTGAGATTAATACTGGTGCCAGCATTAAAGTTAAAGGTTATATAGATAAAGTTGAAGGTAGAGAACAGGATGTAGAGATGAAGGCCGAAGAAATTGAAGTTATTGGTGAAGCACCGGAAGATTTTATTCTACAGAAAAAAAGACACAGCTTTGAATTTTTACGAGAAATTGCTCATCTGCGGGCAAGAACTAATACTTTTGGTGTGGTTAACCGCTTCCGCAGCAAAATGTCGTATGCAGTTCATAACTATTTTTATAATAAAGATTTTAAATACATTCATACTCCAATTATCACCTCTGGAGATGCAGAGGGTGCAGGAGAAGTTTTTAAAATATCCACACTTGATTTTGAAAATCTTCCCCGCACCGAAAAAGGTGAAATTGACTATTCTCAGGATTTCTTTACTCAGGAGACCGGGCTCACGGTTAGTGGACAGCTGGAGGCAGAACTGCTGGCTACAGCTCTGGGAGATGTTTATACTTTTGGACCAACTTTTAGAGCAGAAAATTCTAATACATCCCGCCACGCTTCAGAATTCTGGATGATTGAGCCAGAAATGGCTTTCTGTAATTTAGATGAGATGATGACTTTAATGGAAGATTTTATTAAAAATTTATTTAAATTTGCCCTAAAAGAAGCCGAGGAAGAAATGGACTTCTTTAACCAGTGGATTGATGAGGGCCGCCGCGAAATGATTGAAAATATTATTGAGGCTGATTTCGGCCGGATCACTTATACTGAGGCAATTGAAATTTTAGAAAACAGTGAACAGGATTTTGAATATCCGGTCAGCTGGGGTGTCGATCTGCAGTCTGAGCATGAAAGATACCTGACAGAAGAACATTTTAAAAAGCCAATAATGGTTAAAGATTATCCAAAAGAAATTAAAGCTTTTTATATGCGCCAGAATGATGATGGTAAAACAGTTGCTGCAGTGGACTGTCTGGTACCAGGAGTTGGCGAGATTGTTGGGGGTAGTCAGCGGGAAGAAAGATACGATAAATTAAAAAGTAGAATGGAAGAGCTGGATATGGACCTGGAAAAATATGATTGGTTTTTAGACATTAGAAAATATGGTTCAGTTCCCCATTCTGGTTTTGGCCTTGGTTTTGAAAGACTGCTGATGTATTTATCTGGAATGCAGAATATTAGAGATGTTATTTCCTTCCCTCGTACACCAGGTAATGCTAAGTTCTAATCATTTGAGCAATCAATAGAGGAGAAAAGAGATGCTGAATAAGAGAAAAATACTTTTAAAATTAATCATGATCCTAATACTGGCTGTAATTTGTCTGCCTGTAAATTCTGCCGCGGAAGAAATTAATAAAGAAATCAATAGTGAGATTTTGATTTATTCAGCTGAACCAGAAGGAGTAATGGCGGCTGTTGCTGCTGCAGAGGAAGGCAAAAAAGTCACTCTGGTCATGACCAGGGAAAAACCAGGCGGCCTGATGACTTATGCCGCCTTAAATTTCCTTGATTTAAATTACGACCAGAAATCTAATAATATAAATCAGGGTTTATTTACACGCTGGCATCAAAAAGTTGGTTCAGCTATCTCTTTTTCTCCTCAGAAAGCAGAAACAGCATTTTCGGAAATGCTGGCTGCAGAAGAAAATATCAAGGTTATAAATTCTGTCGAGCTACAGCAGGTTAAAACCAAAAATAGAAGTATTGAATCTATAAAAGTAAAAAAGGATAGTCAACTATATAATTTAACTGCTGATTATTACATTGACGCCTCTCAGGACGGTGACCTGGCAGCTGCAGCTGGTGAGGATTTTTTTCTGGGTACAGCTGATATTAATTTAAAAAATAGCTGGATGGCTTCTACTCAAATTTTAAGGTTTTCAGATGTTAAACCGGCTCTACTAAAGCAGGCTGTTAGAAATAATAAATATCAGGCAAGTCATTTTCGAGATGATCATGCCTGGGGCTTTTCTAACTTTGGAAAAAGCTATCAGCCTCAGGCTGACAATTTAAGACTGCGGGGCTTAAATATAGTTTTCATCGAGAATAATGGTGGCTATGATGCTTATATCAATGCTTTACTGCTTTTTAATGTCGATCCTCTTTCGGAGCCTTCTCTCCAGCAGGCAAAGAAGAATGCTGCAGAAGAAGCGGAATTGATTTTATCCTATCTTCAGCGAAATCTAGAGGGATTTTCAGGAGCCAGTTTAGATAAACTACCACCAGAACTATATCGAAGAGAAAGCAGACATTTTTTAACAGAATATCAGTTAAAAGTAGGAGACTTATTCCGGCAGAAAATTTTTCCTGATACCATCACTTTAGCTTCTTATCCACTAGATTATCAGGCGGCTGCCCATGATTATCCTGGTTTTGTGCTTTTTAACCCTGATTATTACGGGATACCTCTGCGGTCTTTAATTGCCCGTAAAAACAAAAATTTAATGATAGTTGGGCGGAGCAGTGGTTATAGTTCACTGGCAGCCGCCAGCAGTAGAGTTTTACCAGTAGGGATGAACACTGCTGAAGCAGCTGCAGTTACTGCTGCAGAAGCTTTAAATAAAGATAAATCTCTGCTTGAACTTGCTGAAGATCAAGCAAGTCTGGATAAGATTCGGTCTCGGCTTAATATTGAACTTAGTAATTATCCTGCAGAAGCTCCAATTGTCAAAGATAAAAAGCTCCTTCAGAGTCTGGAAAAACTTCTTTCCTGGGGAATTACCATTGGTGGTTATAATAATAATTTCAAACTGAATATCCCACCAACCGAAAAAGAATTTACAGCTATTGTTTTAAAAATTATGCAAAAAAAAGAGGCAGAAATTCTTTATGAATGGGTGCCCGGCAGTTTAGAAACCTTAAGTAAAAAGCAGAAGCTAAGTACAACCGCTGCTTTAAAACTGCTGCTGGCAGCTGAAAGTCAGCGGGTTCTAGAAATGGAGCAGGAAAACTATTTAAAGAGAGCTGAAGAATTGAAATTAATACCCGCTGCTCTAAAAGACATTTTTGTTGAAGATAGAATAATGAGCCGGAGAGAGATGATTATTCTGGCAGAAGCTTATCTAGAGCGCTTTAAAACTCCATCTGACTTGAAATATATAAGGGGTGAATATTTTGACTAAAGACAGCTACCATACATATTATCCCTCGCCAATAGGTATTTTAAAAATAGAATTTAATAATCAAGCTTTATTAAAAATTGAGTTTGATGACCACCTGAGAGAAGTGAAAAACAACTGTCAAAAGAATTTTTATGAAGATCCGGAAATTCTAAAAATCTATAATTTGATTTTTGACCAGTTAAATCAATATTTTATGGGCCAGAGGAATATATTTGATATTCCTATTCAGCTCAACGGAAGTCGTTTTGAACTGAAGGTCTGGAAGTTTATTCAGAAAATACCCTACGGCAAAACTTTTTCTTATCAAGAACTGGCAGCAGCAATTGGAAATCCTGGAGCAGCAAAAGCAGTTAGACTTGCCAGTTCGCGAAACCCGATTGCAGTAATTATCCCCTGCCATCGAGTAGTTGCTTTAAAAGGTGGCAATAAAGGTTATCGCGGTGGAGGCTGGCGCAAAGAATGGCTTTTGAAACACGAAAATAATAAAAGTAAACATTTAGAAAGGAAGATTTCTTTTGTCTAAAGAATTAAAACAAAGAGAAGAAATTGATAATAAATACAAATGGAATTTAAATGATATTTATGCTGACGATCAGAGTTTTGAAAATGAACTGGAAAATGTGCTTGCAGAAGTTAAAAATATTGAAAAATTAAAAGCAGATTTTACAGATAGTGCAGATAAATTACTTGCTGCCTTAAATAAAATAATTAAAATTGAAGAAAAAACAGCCCGGTTATATGCTTATGCACATATGAAATATGATCAAAATACCCAGCAGGAAAAATATCAGAATTACAAAAACAAGGCAATGATGTGCTATAACAAATTATCAAATTCAACTTCATTTATGGTGCCGGCAATTATTCAGCTGGGCGAAGAAAAACTTGCTCAGTATAAAAAAGAAAATCAGGAGCTTGAATTTTTTAATCACTTTTTTGATAATATTTTAAGACAGAAAGAACATTATCTTTCTGCCAAAGAGGAAAAAATTCTGGCTTTAGCTGGTGAGGTTACTCAGAGTTCAGAAAATATATTCAGCATGCTGAATAATGCAGATCTTCAATTTCCACTGATTAAAGACGAAAATGGAGAAGAACTGCGCCTGACTCACGGCAGATATATAGATCTATTAAAAAATGAAGATCGAAGAGTTAGAGAAGACGCCTTTGAAGGAATGCACGGGGAATATCAAAAACTGGAAAACACTTTTGCGGCAGTACTTGACAGCTCGGTTAAGGGAGATATTTTTTATGCCCGGGCCAGAAAATATGACAGTGCCTTAGAATCTGCCCTTGATAGTGATAATATCAGTACAGATGTTTATAATAATTTAGTTGACACTGTTTCTAATAATCTGAAGCCGCTGCATCAGTATATGGAGCTGAAAAAAGATCTGCTGGAACTGGATGAGCTCCATATTTATGATACTTATACTCCTTTAATCAAAGAAATTGATCTTAAATTTAAATATGAAGAAACAAAAGACATTATTAAAAAAGCGGTAGAGCCACTTGGTGAGAATTATATTAAAACAGTCGAAGAGGGCTTCAACTCAGGCTGGATTGATGTCTATGAGAATAAGGGTAAGCGCTCAGGAGCCTATTCCAGCGGCTGTTATGGAGTTCACCCCTATATTCTGATGAACTATACTCAGGATATCAGCAATCTCTTTACTTTAATTCACGAAATGGGACATGCCATGCACAGCTATTACTCTAACAAAAATCAGCCCTATTTATATGCTGATTATAAGATTTTTGTAGCTGAAGTAGCTTCAACTCTAAATGAGAATCTGCTTTTAGATTATATGCTGGAAAACGCAGCAAGCCGTGAGGAAAAACTTTATCTATTAAACTACTTTTTAGAAGGTTTTAGAGGCACAGTCTACAGACAGACCATGTTTGCTGAGTTCGAAAAGAAGATTCACGAAAGGGTAGAGGCAGGAGAAAGTTTAACCTCTCAGACAATGAAGGGCATGTACAGGAATTTAAACCAGAAATATTTTGGTGAAGCACTGGTCATTGACGAAAAGCTGGATTATGAGTGGGCCAGAATCCCTCATTTCTACTATAATTTCTATGTCTATAAATATGCTACTGGTTATTCCGCAGCAGCAGCTCTGGCCGAAAAGATACAGACTGAAGGTCCAGAGGCAGCAGCTAATTATTTAGAGTTTTTAAAAGCAGGAGGCAGTGACTATCCTCTTAATATCCTGAAAAAAGCTGGAGTTGATATGGAAAAATCAACTGCTATAGAAAATGCAGCTGCTAAGTTTAAAAAGTACTTAAAACAGCTGCAGAAATTAGTTTAATGCTCAGTGAATTTTAACTAAATTATTCATTAATAATTATCAACTTCAAATAAAAGGAATTTTTATTTGCTGAAGAAATTTATAATATCAATGGCACATCTTTCTTTTTCAAGATCGTTGATTATTACATGGGGTGATTTTTGATAGATCTTTTGGTCTACTAAAAATTGTCCCATTTTTTTATTTAAAAAATCCTTAATCTGATCAGTGGCTACCTGTTTATCATTACTGGAAAGGATCAGCTGGGTTGGAGATTTAATTTTAGGAACAGCTTTTCTTCCCTTTTTTATTAACTTATATAATTCAGCCAGAGCCTTAGGATAGTAATTAAAGCTGTAATTGTTGTGGTAGTCAATTTCTTCTGCTGATAAATCAGCCTGATTAATTTGAAAATCATTATCCAGTTTTTTAACAAAATATTTAAGGTATGGTGCAAAGGCAATATTTTTATTGATTGTATAAAAAGCTGGAGCTACTAGTGATAATTTTTTCACTTCAAAATTTGAAGCTACAAGTGCTGCCAGCAGTCCCCCCATGGAAAGACCAGCCAGGTAGATATTTTGATAATCACTTTTTAAATAAAAATAGCTGTCTACAGACTTACGGAGCCACTGCTCGGCACTGCTGTTTAAAAAATCAGATCTATTGGTTGCGTGTCCGGGTAGTCTCGGAACATAGACTGGTAAGTCAAGTTCCTGATAAATTTTTTTGGCGATATAATTCCAGTTGCTGCTTTTACCCCCAAAACCGTGGAGCAAAAGGACGGCTGTACTTTCTTCTTGATTATTAAAACCATATTTAATTTCTCTTCCCAGAGGATTAATTGTGGTTGATTTTTTGATTTTATCTAATTTCAATTTTACGACCCCCATTATTGTCTTTTCTTTCATCATATTACACCAGAGATTTAATTTCAAAGAATATTATTTTAAATTCATAAATAAAAGTGATAGAATATTATTTAGAAAATAAATTTAAACTGCAGGAGGTGAAAGTTTAATAGTTAAGGCTATTAAACTCAAACATGAAAGATAAAATTAGAGAAAGAGCAGAATTTTTAAGAGATAATATGATATTAAGCACTCAGGAGCTGGTTAGAATACCAAGTATTGAGGCAAAAGCCGAAGGAGACTTCCCTTATGGTAAAGATGTCTATCAGGCTCTGGCTAAGGCAGTAGAGATTTCTGAGAACTTAGGTTTTAAGACAAAAAATATAGACAATCAGGCAGCTCATGTAGAGATGGGAGAGGGAGAGGAAATTCTTGGCTTGCTCTGCCACTTAGATGTGGTACCAGAGGGTAGTGACTGGACCTACCCACCTTATGCTGCTGAAATTCATGATGATAATATTTATGGAAGAGGAACTATTGATGACAAGGGACCGGCAGTAGCAGCACTTTATGGAATGAAAATTGTGCAGGAGCTGGGAGTTAAATTGAATAAAAGAGTAAGATTAATTCTCGGTACAAATGAGGAATCCGGTATGGCTTCTCTTGATTACTATTTTAAGAAGGAAAAAATGCCAGATCTGGCCTTCAGCCCCGACGCTACTTTTCCGGCTATTCATGCTGAAAAAGGGATTTTAGATCTTAAATTTTCAGCAAAAATTGAGGAAAAAGCGGCTAAAGAAGGAATAAAGTTAATAGAAATTAAAGGTGGCAATGCAACCAATATGGTTCCAGATTATGCAGAAGCAGTTATTAGCGGTATCGAAAAGGAAAAGTTGCTGGAGCTGCTTAAGGAGCTTGAATATGATCGGGATGAATTGGAAATTAAAGCAGAAAATAATAATTTAATCCTGGGTTATCACGGTATTTCCGCTCACGGCAGTATGCCAGAAGAAGGCAAAAATGCGATTTCTTATTTAATTGATATCCTGGCTGAACTTCCTTTTGCGGCTGCTGGTTATAGAAACTTTTTCAGTTTCTATAAAAATAAAATAGGTCTGGAATATGATGGTGCTTCAATTGGCTGTAAAGATCAGGATGATGTCCCGACAGCTTTAACTTTTAATACTGGAGTTATTAAAGGTGATCAGAGTAAAATCCAATTTATAGTCAATATCCGCTACCCGGTTAAATCAAGTGCTGAGAAAGTAGTCAGTGATATCAAAACTGAGCTCACTGATTTAATTGATGTTGAACTCCTGCGAGATGCTAAACCTTTGTTTGTAGCCAAAGATGATCCTTTTATTAAAAAGCTAATGGCAGCCTATCAGGAATTTACCGGTGATGACAGTGAGCCAATAGCAATTGGTGGTGGAACCTATGCTCGTAAAGTTAAAAAAGGAGTTGCTTTTGGTCCTTTATTTCCGGGACAGCCTGAGCTGGCACATCAAAAAGATGAACATATTGGCATTGACGACCTGGTTAAAAGCGCTGCTATTTATGCTAAGGCAATCATTGATATTGCTGGGGTGAAAACAGATGAATAAAGATGCAGTAGAAATGATAGAATTTATTAATAATTCACCAACTGCTTTTCATGCAGCAGCTGAAGTAAAGAAAAGACTAGAAGAGGCAGGGTTTAAGCAGCTTGATCCAGCTCAGATATGGGAGTTAAAAGAGGGAGAAAAATATTTTGTCAGCCGTAATGACTCTGCTCTAATAGCATTTATAACCGGAAAAGACTTCCTGAATCAGGGTTTTAGAATTATTTCTTCTCACACTGACAGTCCAGCTTTAAAAGTTAAACCAGACCCGATAATTAACAGTGAGGGGCAGTATGTTTTAAATACCGAAATTTATGGAGGCCCCATTTTAAATACCTGGTATGACAGAGAACTGTCTCTGGCTGGAAAAGTTGTGCTCAAATCTGAAAATTCTTTTGAACTGAAAGAAGAATTAATTGACCTGAAAAAAAATCTGGCTGTGGTTCCCAATCTGCCAATTCACCTTAATAAAGATGTTAATCAAAAAGGGAAAATTGATAAGAAGAAAGGTCTGCGGGCACTGATTACTCAAAATTTAGACTCTAAGGAGAGTGGAGGAGATTCTGATTCAGAAGCTGAATTAAAGCTGAAGAATTTAATAGCTCAATTATCCGATTACAGGGCTGAAGAAATTCTGGAAGCCGAGTTCTATCTTTATCCAACCCAAAAAGCTCAGTTTTTAGGTCCTAAAGATGAGTTTATTGCTGCCGGCCGCCAGGACAATCTGGCAATGGTTCATGCTTCTTTAGAGGCCCTCTTAAGCTCTAAAGCAGAGGACTGGACACAGATGGCTGTTTTTTATGATAATGAGGAAATAGGCAGTCATACACCCCAGGGAGCTGATTCTCCCTTTGCTGGCAATTTAATTGAGCGGGTAATCTATAATCTGGGAGCTAAAAGAGAAGATTATTACAGGATTATCGAAAAGTCTTTTTTAATTTCTGCTGATATGGCCCATGCAGTTCACCCTAACTTCAGTGAAGAATATGATCAAAATAACAGAACTTTACTTAATCAGGGACCGGTAATTAAATATAATGCTAATCTGAAATATACAACTAATGCCAGTACAGCTGGTGTTTTAATTGATTTGATGGAGAAAAATGAGATTCCCTATCAGCTTTATACTAACCGCAGTGATAAGCGCGGTGGCTCAACAATTGGACCTATAGCAGCAACTCAGCTGGGAATAAAGAGTATAGATTTAGGAAATCCCCTGCTGGCAATGCACTCCAGTCGTGAGCTGGGCGGCAGTAATGATCAGAAAGAGATGATAAAAGTAATGACTTTATTTTATCAGGAAAATTAGACAGGAGGAGTTACTTTGCAAAACTTTAACTTTTCAAAATTAGAGAATAGAGAAAATACTATGGCTGCCAAATGGGATAAGAGAGCAGAAATTTTTGGCAGCGAAGATGTTTTACCGCTCTGGGTGGCAGATTCTGACTGGCAGACAGCTCCGGCAGTTAAGCAAAAATTAATTGAGCGAGCTGAAGCAGGAATTTTCGGTTACAGTTTTGCTGATCAGAGCATCTACCAGGCAGTAGAAGACTGGCTGCAAAAAAGATTTGAGCTCAAGATCGACAGAAAGTGGCTGCTCTTTGATACAGGAGTAGTACCTGCAATTAACTTTACTTTAAAGGCTATTACAGAAGAAAACGATGCGGTAATTATTCAGCCGCCTGTCTACAGGCCCTTTTTTGGAGCTGTAAAAGCTAATAACTGCCGAATTATTAAAAATGAATTAATAAAAGAAGATAATCATTATCAGATGGACTTAGCTAATTTAAAACTTGAAATTAAAAAAGCAAAAGAAAAGGGAGAGCGGGTAAGAGCAATGATCTTCTGCAGTCCCCACAATCCAGTTGGTCGGGTCTGGCAGGAAGATGAGCTGCTTAAACTGCTGCGTCTGCTTAAAAAAGAGGATATTTTTCTTTTAAGTGATGAAATCCATTCTGATCTTATTTATCCAGGCTATAAGCATCAGCCGGTACTTAAACTGCTGCTGGCCCGGGAAGAATTTAAAGACTACCGCCAAAAACTTGTTACTTTTATGGCGGCCAGCAAAACTTTTAATATTGCCGGCCTGCATACATCCTATACAATTATTGAATCTAAAAAGCTGCGTCAGGTCTATAATAAGGCAAAGGAAGGTTTTGCAACCGGCAATAGCCCTTTTGGTCTGCTTGCTTTAAAAACTGCCTATAATCAGGGGGAAAAATGGCTGGAAGCACAACTTAAGTATTTAGAGGCAAATTATAATTTCTTAAAAGAATACCTTCAGGAACATCTGCCTCAAATTAAAGCTGTAGAAGCGGAAGGTACTTATTTAGTCTGGCTGGACTGTTCAGAACTGGGGTTTGAAAATGATGAGCAGCTAATTGAATTTATGAATAAAAAGGCAAAGGTGGGGCTTAACCCAGGCCGCTGGTTTGGAGATGCAGGCTCAATGCATATGCGCTTAAATCTTGCCTGTCCCCGCGGGAGGTTAAAAGAAGGACTGGATAGAATCAATAAAGCAGTTAAAAATAATCTTTAAGAAGGGAAAGGAAGTTTTGTTTTGACAGAAGTAATTGTAATTGGAGGTGGCCCTGCAGGAATGATGGCTGCACTGCAGGCTGCCAGAAAAGGAAATAAAGTTAGCTTAATTGAAAAAAATAAAAATTTAGGTAAAAAACTTTTGATTACCGGTAAAGGCCGCTGTAACCTGACAAATTATTCGGATTTAAATCAGCATATTAAGAATATAGTCGATAATCCCGAGTTTATGTACAGCTCTCTGGCTGAATTTGATGCCTATAGATTATATTATTTTTTTGAAGGTCTGGGACTGCCTTTAAAGATAGAAAGAGGAGATAGAGTTTTCCCAAAGTCGAACCGCTCACAGGATGTTTTAAAAGTTCTGCAGAAAGAGTTATTTAAAGCTGAGGTTGAAATAATTCAGGATGAAGTGCAGGCGATTCTAACTAAAAACAAAAGAGTTCAGGGAGTAAACTTAAAATATCAGGGCCAGCTTAAAGCTGACAGAGTGATTTTAGCAGCAGGCGGCAGTTCCTATCCTCAGACAGGTTCAGACGGCAGCGGATTTAAACTGACTCAAGCTTTAGGCCACCAGATTATTAAACCGGAGCCTGGACTCTGTGGTTTAAAAACTAAGGAAGACTGGATTTATCAGGCCAAAGGTCTAAAATTAAAGTATGTAGAGCTCAAACTATTAAAAGCAGGAAAAGAAATTTTCAGCCAGTTTGGAGATTTAGAAATTAGAAGCAGCTACTTAGATGGTCCAATTGTTATTTCAGCTTCAATGCTTATAGATGATGACCCCGAAAAATACCAGATGGAAATTGATTTAAAACCAGCTCTTGATTATCAGACACTGGATCAGAGAATTCTTAGAGACTTTGACAAATATGCCAACAAATATTTTGGCAACAGTCTGGGGGATCTGCTGCCCCAAAAAATGATTCCTCTAATTATTGGGCGGTCTTCAATAGATTATAAGAAAACAGTAAACCAGATTACTGCAGCTGAACGGGAAGAACTGATACAATTATTGAAGAATTTAAAATTAAATATTAAAGCAAAAAAGGGATTCGAACGGGCAATAGTTACAAGAGGTGGAATTAGCACCGAAGAGATTGATCCGAAAACAATGGAATCCAGGTTGATTGATGATTTATATTTTGCAGGAGAGGTTATAGATCTGGCAGCAATGACCGGAGGGTATAACCTGCAGATTGCATTTTCAACAGCTTATAAGGCAGGAAATAGTATAAATTAAACAGAAAAAAACCGCAGCCAGCTGACTGCGGTTCTAATTTGCAAATTAAATTGCATTTTTCTAATATGTTCTATTACTCAACGTCTTCTTCATTACCCTGAAGTTTTTGAGTGATTACCTGATTAACAGAGTTCATCAGCTGATTAAAGTGATTTTGAGCTTCATAGAATTCAGAGATTTTATCATTCTGCTTCATTTTTTGTTCCATCATCTGTAATTCCTGCTTCTGCTCATCGCTAACTTCCTGACCATTCTGCTGCATCATCTGCACCTGCTGGTACTTAGCATTTAAATTATCGAGCATTGACTTTGCGTCTTCATCTTCAACCATAACTTCTTCTTTCTCTTTTAAATCCTGAAATTCCTGTGAGTCCACAATTGCTTCTGCAAGTTCTTCTGCATGTTCCATTACTGTTGCCATTAATATTCACCTCAAATTAAATATTTAATTTCTTTTTCGTTTAACAACCATATTTATGTTAACATCCACTACAACTTATGTCAAATAAGAATAGCATTAGGGGGAATTTATTATGTCAAATGAGTTAAAAATTGAAGTTTATTCTAAAGATTGGTGTCCATACTGCAAAAAGGCCAAAGCTTTTTTAAAAAGTAAGGGCTTAAGTTTTACTGAGATTGATATTAATGAAGGGAATAACTATGAGGTAATGCAGGAGAGAACTGGAAATAAAACTGTACCTCAAATTATAATTAATGACCAGAGCCTGGGGGGCTATGATGATATAATTGACCTGGAAAATAAGGGTGAATTTAATGGCTTGATTGGAAAAGACACCAAAGATCTTTCTCAAAAAGAATGGGAACTGATTATTCTAGGAGCAGGCCCGGCAGCTTTAAATGCAGCATTATACGCAGCCCGTAAAGGTATAGATCTACTTTTATTAACCAAGGATATAGGTGGTCAGGTAATTACTACTAATGAAATTGATAATTATCTTGGTAAAGCAGATACAACTGGAGCTGAGCTGATTTATGATTTTTGGGATCATATAGCAAAATACGAGGTAGAGACCGTTATTGGTGAAGAAGCAGTTGAGGTAGCTGACGGTCAGCCTGGTAAAATTGTTAAAACAGATAACGGCAAAGAATATACAACTAAATCTGTGATTGTTGCTACTGGAGCTCAGAAGAGACATTTAGGGATGAAGCAGGAATATGTACTAACAGGTAAGGGTGTCCACTACTGTGCCAGCTGTGATGCTTTTCTTTACAAAGGTCAGCCAGTGGCAGTTGTTGGTGGAGGAAATTCCGGCCTGGAAGCTGCTTTAGATCTTGCCAAAATTGGCTGTGAGGTTGATTTGATTGAGCTTCAGGATAAATTGATGGGGGATGAATACCTGCAAGATAGAGTAAATGCAAGCAAGAAGATAACTGTCCACACTTCAACTACCGTTGACCAAATCATTGGTGAGGACAAACTGGAATCTGTTGTAATTAAAAATTTAAGTGATGAGTCAACCAAAGAGCTGGATGTTAATGGTCTGTTTATAGAAATAGGGCTGGTAGCCAACAGCGATTTTGTCAGCGATAGGGTAGAAACTAATAAACAGAAAGAAATTATAATCAATGAGAGAAATGAAACAGGTGTTGAAGGTATCTGGGCTGCAGGTGATGTAACAAATATTATAGATAAACAAATTATTATTTCAGCAGCTGAAGGTTCTAAAGCAGCTTTGAGGGTCAATCAATATTTAGGTTAAAAAATAACTGATATTTATAATTTAACTATGAGGTAATTTAATAATATATATCAAATAAGAGGCGGGACATTTCTTTATAAGAGAGGTGGCCCGTTTTTTTAAAGAAAAAGAAATTTGCCAGATATTATAATACTATGTATAATATAAACAAATGGAGGTGGATTAAGATGGCTGCAGAAAAAATTCAAAAACATGTATTTATTTCAGGTAGAGTTCAGGGTGTTGGTTTTAGAGCTTTTACCCGCAGTCAGGCAGCTGCTTTGAATATAAGAGGCTGGGTTAAAAACCTGGCAGATGGTAGAGTAGAAGCTAAAGTCCAGGGAAAAGAAAGTAATGTTGATCAAATGCTCGCTAAATTAAAAAAGGGTCCTTCATTTGCTCGGGTTGATAATTTTGAAGCTGAAACAGAAAAACCTGATGATTTTAATGATTTCGAAATACGCTTCTAATTAATAAAGATGAATTTAAGCTAAGAAAATTTTAAGCTTAAGCTGAAAAATCTGTAAAAAGGGTGATTAAAATGGCTAAAGCGTTACTGGCTGTTGATTTGCAGAATGACTTTTATGAAAATGGTGCTCTTGCTGTGCCCAATGCTTCTGAGATTAATACCAAAGTCAATGAACTTTTAGAATCAGATAAATATCAGCTAATAGTTGCCTCACAAGACTGGCACCCTAATTCACACCTCAGCTTTGCTTCCAATCATCAAAAGGAGCCATTTACTCCTTATAGTGATGATCAGGGACTGGGTCCTGTTTTATGGCCCGATCACTGTGTACAGCAGACAGAGGGAGCGGAATTTAATTCTAAAATTAATACAGTCAACTTTGACTATATCCTGCGCAAGGGTACAGATAAAGAGGTTGATAGTTATTCAGCCTTTCAGGATAATGATGGTACTAACCTGGGTCTGGCTGGACTTTTAAAATCACTTGGGATAGATGAAATTGATATAGTAGGCTTAGCCTTTGATTACTGTGTTAAATATACTGCCTTAGATAGTGCTAAAAATGGTTTTAAAACTAATATCATTCTAGCTGGCACCAGAGCTGTAAATCCGGAAGATGTTGAAGAATTAAAAAAAGAATTAAAAAAAGCGGGAGTAAATTTAAATTAAATAAGATTTTTTAAAACAATTTGAAGTAAATAAAGAGATTAATAGAAGTAAATAATGGTTAAAAAAGGAGAGAATTTTTTTGGACAAAATAGAACTTATGGCGACCAGTACTTTTGGGATGGAAGCCCTGGTAAAAAAAGAAATAAATGATTTA
Organism: Halanaerobium sp.; assembly: GCF_003070835.1. Lineage (NCBI taxonomy): Bacteria > Bacillati > Bacillota > Clostridia > Halanaerobiales > Halanaerobiaceae > Halanaerobium > Halanaerobium sp. The sequence goes on from NZ_QBLR01000004.1 coordinate 49,170, forward strand.
GGTTATGAGATTACAGAAGTTAAAAATGGAAGAATCACTTTTGAGGCTGATCTGCAGGCAATTCCCAGAGCTAATTTGTGGCTGCGAACTGCGGAAAGAGTTCTTTTGAAAGTAGGAGATTTTAAAGCCCGTGACTTTGATGATCTTTATGATGGTGTCAGATGTTTGGACTGGCCCGGGTGGCTGCCTGAAAATGCAGAATTCCCTGTCAGTGCCAAATCCATTGATTCACAGTTGAGCAGTGTTCCTACCTGTCAGTCAGTTACCAAAAAAGCAGTAGTGGACAGACTGAAAGCGGAATACCAGAGAGAATGGTTTGATGAAGATGGCCCGCTTTATCCGATTGAGCTGGCTTTATATAAAGATCGAGCGATTTTAACAATTGATACTTCTGGTACCGGACTGCACAAGAGAGGTTATCGAGAGCTTTCAGTTAAAGCTCCGATTCAGGAGACAATTGCTGCCGGTATGGTTTATTTAAGCCGCTGGGATAAAGATAGAATTTTAATTGACCCTTTCTGTGGTTCAGGAACAATTTTAATCGAAGCAGCTATGATGGCCAAAAATCAGGCTCCAGGCTTAAAAAGGAAATTTAATTCCGAAAAATGGCCTGTTTTTGAGGACTTTGAATGGCCCCGGGCTCGAGTTGAAGCTAAAAAAGCTAAAAAAATTAATGTAGAGCCCCGTTTGATCATGGGTTATGATCAGGACCCGGAAGCAATCAGTATTGCCCGCTATCATGCCAAACAGGCAGGGGTAGAAGATATAATTCACTTCCAGGAACAAAAGTTTGTGGACTTTTCTACCAACCGCAAATATGGCTATGTAATTACTAACCCTCCCTATGGAGAAAGAATGGGAGAAAAAGAAGAGGTCGAAGAGCTGTATCGAGAAATGGGAGAAAAGTTTAGAGCTTTAGATACCTGGTCCTATTATATAATCACCTCTCATTCTAAATTTGAAGAATTATTTGGTAAAGAGGCCAGCAAAAGAAGAAAATTATATAATGGTGGGGTAGAGACTCAGTATTATCAGTACTATGGTCCCTGGCCGCCAAAGAACTGAGGCAATTAAATGATCAAATTGAGAAAATATTTTCCTCATCTTGCCGGTCTGGTCTTTAGTACAATATTTGGCTTCTCATTTTTGTTTACCAAGGAGGGACTGGAGCTGATGTCTCCATTCCACTTACTTGGTTTTCGTTTTGCAATTGCTTTTATTACCTTGAGTATTTTAAGAATTGCTGGTATAATAAATATCAATTTGAAGGGTAAAAACTTAAAGAAGTTATTTTTACTGGCCTTATTTCAGCCCGGAATTTATTTCATTTGTGAAACGACAGGTATGGTTTATACAACTTCATCTGAGGCTGGAATGATGATTGCCTTAATTCCAGTAGCTGTTACAATTTTAGCGGCTGTATTTCTCAATGAAAGGCCTACCCTGATTCAGAGCTTATTTGTAGCCCTTTCGGTTGGGGGAGTCTTTTTTATTATTTTCAACCGAGGTGCAGCACCAATTGACGGCAATTATTTAGGGTTAGTTCTCCTTGGGGGAGCAGTTATAGCTGCTGGTTTTTATAATATTATTTCCAGACAGCTTTCACTGGAGTTTAAGCCGGTAGAAATTACATATGTAATGATGGGCTTTGGCGCTCTGTTTTTTAACTTAATTGCTGTTTTTAGAAAAGACTTTGCCCTGGGCAGTTATTTAAATTTACTTACAAATACTGATGTTTTAATTGCAGTTATTTATTTAGGTGTATTTTCTTCGGTAGTTGCGTTTTTTATGATGAACTACACTCTTTCTAAAATCACGGCAGCAGAATCAGCTGTATTTGCCAATCTGACCACAGTTGTTTCTATTATCGCCGGGGTTGTTTTTAGAAATGAGCCGTTTTTTAAATTTCAAGTAGTGGGAGCAGTTTTAATCATAATTGGTGTCTGGGGTACAAATTACTTTGGGCGCCCCGTAGTAGAGAAAGGAGAAGAAATTTATGAGAAAGTATAATGTGGCAGTATTAGGAGCAACTGGTTTAGTAGGTAGAGAAATGCTTAAGACTTTAAGTCAGCGAAATTTTCCAATTGATCAGCTGAAGGTGATTGCATCTGAGCGTTCAGAGGGTAAAAAAATCCAATTTGAAGATAGAGAATTAACTGTAGAATCTGTCAAAGAAGGTACTTTTGAGGGAATAGATATTGCCTTATTTTCTGCTGGGAGCGGGGTTTCGAAAGAGGTAGCTCCTCAGGTTAAAAAGGCAGGAGGGATTGTGGTTGATAACAGTAATGCCTTTAGAATGGATCCAGACGCTCCTTTAGTTGTACCTGAAGTTAACGGAGAGGATTTAAAGGACCATCAGCAGATTATAGCCAATCCAAACTGTTCTACAATTCAGATGGTAATGCTTTTAAAACCGCTTGCTGAAAAATATGGCTTAAAAAGGCTGGTTATTAATACCTATCAGGCGGTTTCTGGAGCCGGAAAAAAAGCAGTTGATGAGTTGATTGAACAGACTAAGGCCTATTTAAATCAAGAAGAAATAAAAAATGAAAAGTTTAACCATCAGATTGCCTTTAATGCGATTCCCCAGATTGATGTTTTTTTAGATAATGATTATACAAAAGAAGAAATGAAGATGGTAAATGAGACCCATAAAATTTTACATGACCCTGATTTACCGGTAACAGCGACCTGTGTTCGCATACCTGTAATTTTTGGTCACGGAGAGTCTTTAAATATTGAACTGCAGAATGATTTCAAAATAGAAGATGTTAAAGAATTATTTAGTCAGACAAAAAATGTAGAAGTAATTGATAATCCTGCAGCAGAAGAGTATCCACTTCAGATTGATACTGAAAATAATGATAATGTATTAGTCGGCAGAATTAGAAGAGATAATTCTGTAGAGAATGGGATTAACCTCTGGCTGACAGCAAATAATCTGCGCAAAGGTGCTGCTTTAAATGCTGTCCAGATTGCTGAATATTTAGTGGAAAATGATCTTGTTTAGAATATAAAGAGATTTTCTTAAAATTATAAAAGCTTAATTCTGCTTGTTTTTTATTATATTTATATGTATAATAGTATTAACGCTTTGGACGGGTTTCTATTATATTTTAAGTTACAGGCAGAATTAAGTATTTTTTTTGTGTAAATTTAGTTGAGTATGATTAATAAAAAAATAAATATGTAAGTTAAGAAGTCAAATGTTTAGAGTTGTTGTAGAATTTAGTTTTTGATGTGTTTTAAAATACTATGGAGGTGTTTTGTTTTTTAAATGAGTGATAACAATAAAATAAAGAATGTTTCAATGACTAACTTAGGTGGAGTCGGAGAAATTGGAAAGAATATGTGGGTTCTGGAAATTGATGATGAAATGTTAATAATTGATTCGGGGGTTAAATTTCCAGAAAATGACTTGCTTGGAATAGACCTGGTAATTCCTGATTATGACTATGTGATTAAGAATAAAGATAAGATTAACGGAATTGTTTTAACACATGGACATTTAGATCATATAGGAGGACTGCCGTATTTATTAAAGGAGATTAATGTTCCTATTTATGGTACAAAGTTAACTCTTGGTCTTTTGGAAGGTAATTTAAAAGAACACAGACTCTTAAAAGATACAAGATTAAAGGTAGTTCATCCAGGTAAACAGTATCAGGTAGGTAATTTTGGAGTGGAATTTGTAAGAGTAAATCACAGTATCGCTGATACCTGTGCACTTGCTATTGAAACTCCACTGGGATCAATTGTTTATGCCAGTGATTTCAAATTTGATCAGACTCCTATTGATGGAGAAGTTGCAGATTTTCACAGACTGGCGGAACTTGGTGACAGTAAAGAAGGAGTATTAGCTCTATTTTCTGACAGTACAAATGTAGAAAGAGAAGGTTATACATTATCCGAAAAAGTAGTGGGCGAAACCGTTGATGAAATACTCAGGGGAGCAAGAGAAAGAGTAATTATTGCCACTTTCGCTTCCAATATTCACCGGGTTCAGCAGGTGGTTGACGCAGCTTTTAAATATAATCGAAAAATTGCTTTTTCCGGACGCAGTATGCTGAATAATGTTGATATAGCCCGCAGGCTTGGTTATTTACAGATACCTGAGGATATGATAGTTGATATTAGAGATATTGAAGATCTTCCTGACAGCAAAGTAACTTTATTAACAACAGGAAGTCAGGGTGAGCCTTATGCAGCTCTAACCAGAATGTCTCGTGGTGACCATTACCATATCAATATCAAAGAAGGAGATACAGTTATGATTTCTGCTTCTGCAATTCCAGGTAATGAAAAATTTGTTGGTCAAACTATCAACAAACTTTACCGCCGCGGAGCTAATGTAATTTATGAAGATGTTTCCGGTGTTCATGTTTCCGGTCATGCCAGTCAGGAAGAGTTGAAGTTAATGCTAAATCTGGTTAAACCAAAATATTTTGTACCGGTACACGGTGAATACAGACATCTATACAAACATGCAGATCTGGCAGAAAAAGTTGGTATACCACGTGATAATATCTATATTTCCGATATTGGTGATAAGATTAAATTTACTGAAGATAAGGTCGAAAAAGACTACAATGTTCAGTCAGGTGATGTATTAATTGATGGCCTGGGTATTGGAGATGTTGGTAATATTGTCTTAAGAGATAGAAAGTTATTGTCTGAAGATGGAATCATAATTGTTGTGGTAACTATTGATAAACACGGCAATATCCTGGTAGGTCCAGATATTATTACCAGAGGCTTTGTTTATATCAGAGAATCAGAAGAATTGATTGAAGCTGCAACTAAGAGAGTTGAGGATGCACTAAAAGACTGTGAAGAAAATAATGTAACAGAATGGTCAGTGCTAAAAAATACAATCCGCAATTCATTAAACAATTATATCTATCAGAAAATAAAAAGAAATCCAATGATTTTACCTGTAATTATGGAAGTATAGAAACTAAGATTAAATTAACCAGCTGTGTAAAAACAGCTGGTTTTGAATTTGAACATATGTTTCTAAATGTGCTATAATATAGAAATAGAAGAGGAGGAATAAAATTGAATAGTTTTCAGGCAATATTCCTGGGTCTAATCCAGGGTTTAACAGAATTCATTCCGGTCAGCAGCTCCGGCCACTTAGTAATTGCGCAGCATTTTTTTAAGATTCGGGAAGATCAAATTTTATTTAATGTAATTTTACATATCGGGACCCTGATCCCAATTTTTATTATTTTCTGGCAGGATATTAAAGACATGCTGTTATTAAAAAAAGAAAAGCGAAAAGAAACTTTTTATATACTTCTCGCAATCATCCCGACTGGTATAATTGGAGTTTTATTTGAAGATTTTTTTGAAAGCCTTTTTTCAAATGCTTATTTAACAGCTCTGATGCTGATTGTGACCGGTCTTATCTTATATATTACTGAAAAAATTGATGGAGGAGAAAAAGAAGTGGAAGAGCTAAAATTCTGGCAGCCTTTATTAGTTGGTCTGGCACAGGGTGGTGCAATTATTCCTGGTATTTCTCGTTCAGGGACAACAATTGCAGCTTCTTTATTTCAGGGTTTGAATCGAGAAGCAGCAGCCCGGTTTTCATTTTTAATGTCGATTCCCGTCATAGGCGGTGCTGGTTTTTTACAGTTTTTAAATGTAGTCGAAAGCGGTAGTTTTAAGCTTGAGTTAAAGATTGTTTTACTTGGTTTTTTTTCCGCGGTGATTTCAGGTTATCTAGCAATTAAAATTTTACTGAAAGTGCTGGCAGAAAAAAAGCTGGACTATTTTAGTTATTACTGCTGGCTGGCAGCTGCAGCAGTTATTATTATCAATTTGATTTCTTAAACTTAAGGAGGGGCAGAGATGAGTAAGCAAAAAAATGATACTAGAATTGAAAAAAGAAAAAATGAAATTCTGGGTCTCTTTTTAATTACCTTTGCTGCGATCAGCTATTTTGCTATTTTTAGCAGATCGGCGGGTTTGCTTGGCAATTATATCAGCAGCGCCTATTATTTTATGGTGGGGAGCGGCAGCTATATTCTGCCTCTTTTATTTGTTTACTGGGGGATTCAGCTGATTAGATCAAAAAAGATTAAATTTTCGGGTAGATTTTTAGGTCTTCTCATTTCATTTATTGCAATTATTTCTATTATTAACTTAAGTGAAGGTGGAGGGTTTTTTCTTAATACACCCCAGAATGCAGCTGGTGGTATTATCGGCAGTGCAATCAGTTATTTTTTAACTGAATTATTTGCTGTCAGGGGCAGCTATATTATTTTATCCGTTTTACTGTTAATTGGAATTCTTTTGTTATTTGATTTATTTTTACATAATATTTTCAGAAAAACT
>NZ_QBLR01000074.1:0-14525 GCF_003070835.1 Halanaerobium sp.
AACCGTTTCTTTAGAGCTGGCTGAGCAGCTGGAATGGGAGATGCCGGACTGGCTTGTGTTTTCTGTTGGTGATGGCTGTACTATCGCGGGAGCTTATAAGGGACTTTATGATTTAAAGGAAATTGGTTTTATTGATCGAATCCCAAAACTTTTAGGGGTTCAGGCTGAGGGCTGTGCACCGATTACAGAAGCCTTTAACAGCGGAAATGATCTGGAAGTTACAGCTGAAAATACAATTGCTGACAGTATTGCAGTTGGTAAACCCCGCAACTGGTTAAAGGCAGTCAGAGCAGTCAGAGATTCTGAAGGTGAGATGATCAATGTAAGTGATGATCAGATTCTGTCTATGATGAGAACTCTGGGCAAAAAGACCGGAATCTTTGGTGAGCCGGCAGGTGTTGCAGGAATGGCCGGACTTAAAAAAGCAGCTGCAGCAGGAATTGTTAAAGCAGATGAGAGTGCAGCAGTTGTAATTACCGGAAACGGTCTTAAAGATGTCAAAAATGCCCGCCGGGCAGCTGGTGAACCAATCGAGGTTGAACCGGATCTGAAGAAACTAACTAAGATCTTTGCTGAAAAGGGTGTGACCAGTGATGAGTGATAATATCAGGCTGGGCCAGCGAATTCGAAAAAAACGTCAGGCAAGAGGGATGAGTTTAAATGATGTAGCAGAGAAAATTCAAAAAACCTCAAGTTATTTAAGCCAGGTGGAAAGAGGTCTGGCGGAACCATCAATTACTGCACTCAGAGAAATAGCCAGGGCGCTTGAGGTTCCAATTTTCTATTTTCTAATTGAAGAAGAAAGTCATAATGCAGTAGTCCGTAAAGATGAGCGTCGAATACTGAATTTCCCAGGTTCTCATCTAACCTTTGAGCTTCTTTCTCCAGATTTAAATCGAGATATGGAGGTTATAGAAGCAACTTTAGAGCCAGGAGCAGAAACAACTGATGAACCCTTAAATCACCTGGGCGAAGAATGTACTATTGTTATGCAGGGGAAAATGTATATTAAAATTGGAGATCAGGAATATGAGTTAGAAAAAGGGGATAGTATTTATTATAAAGCAAGTTTGCCTCATAAAATTAGGAGTATTGGTGAAGAAGATCTGCACTTTATCTCAGCAATTACACCACCTAATTTTTAAACCATAATTCCTTTAAACGTGAGGGCATTTGGGTAAGTATTTTAACAGTGCTTGTTTGGGAATATATATTAAATTAATGGAGGTGCCAGCTAAGTGATAGAATTTGATCAAATAATGGAAAAAGCAGAAAGTTATCGTTCAGAAATTAGTGCATTTTTAAGAGATATGATCAGAATACCCAGTGAAAGCTGTGAAGAAAAAGAGGTAGTACTGAGAATAAAAGAAGAAATGGAAAAAGTAGGCTTTGACAAGATTGAGATTGATGAGATGGGCAATATTTTGGGCTACATAGGTAGTGGCAGTCATTTAATTGCTATGGATGCTCATATTGATACTGTTGGTGTGGGAGATGAATCTCTCTGGGATTATGATCCTTTTGAAGGTTATGAAGATGATGAAATAATTGTCGGCCGAGGGGCCAGTGACCAGGAAGGCGGAATGGCTTCAATGGTTTATGCCGGTAAGATTATTAAGGATCTGGGTCTGGAGGATGATTATACTCTGATTATTACCGGTACAGTCCAGGAAGAAGACTGTGATGGTCTCTGCTGGCATTATATTATTGAAGAAGATGATATTAAACCAGAATTTGTAGTAATTACTGAGCCTTCATCCTGTAATATTTACCGCGGTCATCGGGGCAGAATGGAAATGAAAGTTAGCACCCACGGTGTCAGCTGTCACGGTTCAGCTCCTGAAAGAGGAGATAATGCAATTTATAAGATGGCTCCAATTATTAATGAGCTGAAAGCACTGCATCCAAATTTAACTCCCCATGACTTTTTAGGTAAGGGAAGTCTAACTGTTTCTGAAATTTTTTACAGCTCACCTTCCCGCTGTGCAGTTGCAGATGGCTGCAGTATTTCAATTGATCGCCGCCTGACTGCTGGAGAGAGCTGGCAGTTTGCAGTTCAGCAGGTTAAAAATCTGCCTGCAGTTAATGAGGCAGATGCAGAAGTTGAAATGTATAAATATGAAAGACCTTCTTATACAGGTCTTAAATATCCAATTGATGCTTATTTTCCAACCTGGCTGATCGAAGCAGATCACCCCGTCTGTCAGACTACAGTTGAAGCTTATAAAGAATTATTTAAAGAAGAGCCGCTGGTTGATAAGTGGACTTTTTCAACCAATGGAGTTTCAATTATGGGGCGGCATGGAATTCCCTGTATTGGATTTGGCCCCGGCCATGAAGATCAGGCCCATGCACCAAACGAAAAGACCTGGAAATCAGAATTAGTTAAAGCCGCTGCAATTTATGCTGCGATTCCAAAACTATTTGTAGAAAAATATGCCGATCAGATGCCAGAAGAGACAGAGAATTTGCTGGCTGAAGCTGAAAAATAAGACTATGTGCTTTATTTCACTTGTACCTGGTTCAAAAAGGCCTTTTTGAACCAGGTACAAAAGGTACAAAGGTACCAACCAAAATTCAAAGGAGGAATTACTTAATGGAAACTCAATTAAAGGGAAGAGATTTTATAACACTGCAGGAATGGACCAAAGATGAGATTGATACTCTACTTGAGGTATCATTTGATTTAAAGAGAAAATTTGCAATGGGTGAGCCAACACCATACTTAAGAGATAAAACAGCATTTTTGATGTTTTTTGAGCAGTCAACCAGAACCAGAAACTCAATGGAAGCCGGTCTGGCTCAGCTGGGTGGTCATGCTAACTTTTTAGATACCAGCACCATGCAGGTTTCTCACGGTGAGGTTGCCAAAGATACCGGAATTATCCTGGGCAGCTATGGACATGCTATTGCCTGCCGCAACTGTGTCTGGGAAATCGGAAATAAGTATCTGCGCTCACTGGCAAATCATGCTAAAGTTCCAGTAATGAACCTGCAGTGTGATCTCTATCATCCAATGCAGGGTATTGCAGATTTAATGACTATTAAAGAAAAGAAAAAAGAAACTAGAAATTTAAAAGTCTCAATAATCTGGGCTTATGCTACCAGCCACAAAAAGCCGATATCTGTACCTTTAACTCAGGCTTTATTATTTCCCCGCTATGGTATGGATGTAACCCTGGCCTATCCTGAGGGTTATGAGATGCCGGACTGGGTAATTGAACAGGCAAGAGCCAATGCTGAAAAACATAATGGTACCTTTAAAATAACACATGATCAGGATGAAGCTTATCGTGATGCTGACATTGTTATCCCTAAAAACTGGGGAAGCTGGGTAACAAATCAGGATGACGCAGTAATAGATGATCTTTTAGAATCAAATAAACACTGGAAGTGTACTGAAGAAAGAATGGCAATGGCAGATGACGATGTAATGTACATGCACGCTCTACCTGCTGACCGTGGTAATGAAGTTGAAGATTCTGTAATTGATGGTGAGCATTCAATTGTCTTTACTGAGGCAGAAAATAGGCTGCACACAGCTAAGGCAGTAATGACCTTAACTATGGGAGGTAAGTAAAAATTATCAGGTGCCGGGTAATCTGAGTTATATAAAAGCCTCCGGCTGGAAATAATTTCTAAGTGCCCGGTACCTATAAATAAGGAGGTGCTGGAGTAAAATTAAAGTAATGTATTTGGGCTCTGATTTTAGGTCTGATGGGAAGGACTGCTAAGGTAGAAAGAATCTAGTAGTTGTTGAAATGAGTCTGTTTTAACTTTAGTACAAACTAAGGAGGAAATTTAAATGAAAAAAACATTAATAATTACTTTAATTTTAGCAATGGTGATTACAGCATCTCTAACAGTTATGGCTCAAGAGACAAAAGTATTAAAGCTCAGCCACTTAAACCCTCAGCAGCCAAAAGAAGTTGCCACAGCAGCAATGGCTGAAGTATTTAAGTCAATGGTTGAGAGTGGAACAAGTGGCAGTATTACTGTAGAAGTTTATCCAAATGGTGTGCTGGGAAATGAAAGAGAAAGTATGGAACAGGTTCAGAGTGGAGTTACTCACAGTTATATAGCATCTGGTGGCGGGATGGCAACATTTTATCCAATGTTCTCCATAGTCAATATTCCTTTTTCAATCACCAATTATTCCGTTGCTTATGAAGTATATGACGGAGAATTTGGCCAGAAAATGGCAGCTGATATTGAAGAAAAAACAGGTTTTAAAGTGCTTGGTTTTGGTGAATCAGGTGGATTTTTCCAGTTGAGTAATAGTGAACGTCCAATTAGAACTCCTGCGGATATGGAAGGGTTAAAATTCAGAACAATGACTATTCCTATTCATATGGAATTTATGCGCTCTTTAGGTGCTTCTCCAACTCCAATTGCCTGGGCTGAGCTTTATAAAGGTTTACAGACTGGTGTTGTTGACGGCCAGCATAATCCAATTCCTATCATTAAAATTGGTAAATTAGAAGAAGTTCAAAAATATTTAACTCTAACTAACCATATGTATACACCTTATGTCTGGGTTTTAAATTCTGACTTTTATGCTTCCTTAACTCCAGAAGAACAGGTTATAGTTGATGAAGCAGCCCGAGTTGCTAACTTAGCAGGCCGTGGAGTTAACAGATTAATCGAAGCTTCCGAAGCGGGTCTCCCTTATCTACAGAAAGAGATGGAAGTTTATAAGCCTACAGCAGAAGAAATGCAGATGTTTAAAGACGCATCTATTCCAGCCTCTATGGACTTTATAGAAGAAGAATACGGTAAAGAAGGTTCAAAATTTGCTCAGGAATATCTTGATGCAATTGAAGCAGCTCAGGATAAATTTGGAATGTAATTAAAATTGAAAAGGGGCAGATTAATTCTGCCTCTTTTACTCAGTTGAGGGGTGGAGAAATTGGATAATACAGGTATCTTTGATAAACTTGAAGATTTTGGAGATTGGCTGGGCAAAATAACCTTATTTGTAGTAATTATTTTAACCGGAATTCTTGTAATTACAGTATTGACTGGAGTATTTTTTCGCTATATAATCCGGGATTCTCTAAGCTGGACAGAAGAGCTGGCGCGTTATTTGATGATCTGGGCTGCTCTGCTGGCAGTTAGTGTCGGGATCAAAGATAAAGAACATGTTGGGATCCAACTTTTGATTAAGCAGTTTCCTCCCCGGATAACAAAATTAATAACCTTTATTGTTTATATTATCACCATTGTATTTTTAGGAGTTTTAACTTTTAAAGGTTATCAGGTTGCAGATAGAGCAAAAAGTCAACTTTCTCTGGCCCTAAATATTTCTATGTACTGGCCTTTAATGAGTATTCCAGTTTCAGGTGCTCTGGCGATAATTCAGCAGTTAATACAGCTGATTTTAATTTTTAAACCAGGAATAGAAATCTCTGATATTCTTGGAGCAACAGAAGTAGATGAAGCCTTAAGAGAAGTTAAAGAAGTACAGATTGAAACTGAAAAGGGTCAGGAGTGATAAATATGATGGGATTAATTGCAGTTACATTTTTAGTGCTTTTATTTGCGGGAATGCCCATCGGTTTTACCATTGGTAGTGTTGCTTTATATGCAATTTATCAGATGGATATGCCGGTGATGTTTAATATGGTACCCCAGAGATTTTTTGCAGGCCTGGATATGTTTACATTAATGGCTATGCCCTTTTTTATCCTGGCCGGTCAGATAATGAATAAATCTGGCATCACACACCGTCTGGTCAACTTTGCCAATGTACTGGTTGGTCATTTACGCGGTGGGCTGGCTCATGCAAATATTATTGCTAGTATTTTCTTTGCTGGCATGACTGGTGCTGCAGTTTCTGATACAGCAGCAATTGGTACAATGTTGATACCGGCAATGGTTGAAGATGGTTATGATAAAGATTTCAGCGCAGCAGTAACAGCAGCTTCTTCAATAATAGGCCCCACAATTCCTCCCAGTAATATGATGGTAATTTATGGTTCACTGATGGGAGTTTCAATTGCTGGCCTGTTTGCAGCTGGCTTTATACCAGGTTTACTGCTTGGTGGGATGTTAATGATCTTATCTGGCTATATTTCTAAAAAAAGAGGTTATCCCAAAAAAGAAAAGCGTTCTTCAATTAAAGAGATGGTCGTAGCTTTCTGGGATGCAATTTTAGCACTTTTAATGCCGGTCATTATCTTAGGTGGTATTCTTTCGGGAGTGTTTACACCGACAGAGGCTGCCTCGATTGCAGTTGCTTATGCCTTTATAGTCGGCAAATTTGTCTTTAAATCATTAAAACTTAAAGATATTCCAGAACTTTTAGAGCAGACAGCAAGAACCACTGGAGTTGTATTTTTAATTATTGCCTCTGCTTCAATTTTGGGCTGGATTTTAGCTTCCGAAAGAGTTCCGGAACAGATTGCAACTATGTTTATGCAGATCAGCAACAATAAATATGTAATATTACTGATGATTAACTTATTAATGCTTGTAGTTGGAATGTTTATGGATATTGCAGCTGCACTTGTAATTTTAGGTCCGATTTTGCATCCGCTGGCTGTTAGTATCGGTGTACCACCTATTCAGTTTGGCATTATTATGGTTTTATCTTTAAATGTGGCCTTGATGACTCCACCGGTTGGAGCCTGTCTCTTTGTAGTAAGTGGGATAACCAAACTTTCGCTGGAGCAGATATCGAAGGCGATCTGGCCCTTTATTGTGGTTGAAGTAATTACCTTATTTGCAATTACTTTTATTGAACCAATTTCAATGTTCTTACCCCGATTATTAGGTTTTTAAAAGTTTGTAATTTTGACACCGGATGCTTGGAAATAATTCTAAGTATAAGGTAGATTTTTGAGCTTAATTATCTAAAAATTTAGAATAATCAGGAGGTGTATCCAACTATAATTTTCTTTTAGTGACTGTTTTGTTTAATTTATTTGCAGGATAATTATTTTTGAAGCTTAATATAATAGTAAAGAAAAATAAAAAAAGGAGAGGTTCTATGCAGAAAAGTAGTGAGCAGAAACGGGAAATGTATGTTGAGGATGAACCTTTTTACGGACTTGAAGAAAAACCGCCAATGATTGAAACTTTATTACTGGGACTGCAGCATATGCTGGCTATGTTTGTGGGGATTATAACTCCTCCCTTAATTATTGCTGGAGTAGCAGGGTTAAATGCAGCGGAAACTGGTTTTTTTGTCAGTATGGCACTGATGGTCTCGGGAGTTACTACCTATATTCAGGTGACAAAAATTGGGCCTGTGGGCTCAGGTCTGCTTGCAGTTCATGGTACTTCATTTACTTTTGTGCCGATGGCGATTGCAGCAGCAAGTGAGGGTGGTTTACCTCTAGTTTTAGGAATGGGACTTGCCACTTCTCCAGTTGAAATGATTTTAAGTAGATTTATCAGACAGACCAGAAAAATATTTCCACCTGTTGTAACTGGAACTGTGGTTATGTTAATCGGTCTCGGTCTGATGGAGGTTGGTATTACAGATTTTGGTGGTGGAGCAGGCGCAGAAAACTATGGCGCACCTCAGAATCTAATTTTAGGACTATTTGTCTTAACTATTATTATTATTGCTAATCGTTTTGGTAAGGGTTTAATTAAAGTAGGAGCGGTAGCGATTGGATTGATTGTGGGATACATAGTTTCTATTCCCCTGGGACTAGTTAATATGGCAGAAGTGGCAAATGCTGGCTGGTTTACTATTCCTCAGCCGTTTAAGTATGGAATGTCATTTCAGTTAAGTCACCTTCTACCCTGGGTAATGGCCTATATAATTACTACTGTGGAATCAATTGGAGATCTAACTGCTGTAGCTGAGGTTTCAGGTGAGGATGTAGCAAATGAACAGCATATAGAAAGACTCAGTGGTGGAATTATGGCTGATGGTGTTGGAAGTGCAATTGCAGCCATCTTTAATTCACTACCTAACTCAACTTTTAGCCAGAATATTGGAGTTATCCAGATTACAAAAGTAGGCAGTAAAGTAGTTGGAATAGCAGTTGCTGGGATTTTATTTTTACTGGGTCTGGTTCCTAAGATTGGAGCTTTAGTAAGTGTAATGCCCAATCCTGTTTTAGGTGGAGCAACAATTGCCCTTTTTGGAATGGTTGCTACCTCAGGAATGAAAATTGTGACTAAAAATGGACTGACAGATAGAAAGATTTTTATTTTATCAATTGCTTTAAGTTTTGGGCTGGGAGTAACCTTTAGACCTGACGTTGTGGCCCAGCTGCCAGAAGTTATTTCTACAGTTTTATCATCGGGAATAACCGTTGGAGCTATCATTGCAATTGGTTTAAATTTACTGCTGCCGGAAAAAGATGAGAAAAAAATCTGTTAATCAGCAAAAAATTGTAATAAAAATCTGTTAATTTGAAATATTTTGTTATATAATAATAAATAAGAATTAAATTAAGTAAATTTTATTTCATGGACTTTCACCATTTTAACATTTCTCTCAACTAAAATTGAGATAAATGCTGTGACTATTCCTGATTTGCAAATTTAGAGCTGGCAGTAGAAGGCTGTCTGAGCTGGATTTGTTTGATTAGTGATTTAGGCCGGCAAAAATGGCGGAAGTCCTTCTGTTTAATGGGGTAATTTTAATTATGGAGGTGCAGTAATGGCTTTTAAACATGTCAATAAGGGTGTCAAAAGAGTTGATGCCTATGAAAAGGTTACAGGAAAGGCAAAATTTGGAGCAGATTTAGAATTTGCCAATATGCTCTATGCTAAAGTTTTGAGAACTGAATATCCTCACGCTAAAATTTTAAAAATTGATATTTCTGAGGCTGAAAAAATGCCGGGAGTAAAAGGAGTATTTACAGCGAAAGATATTCCCAATAATCTTTTTGGAGTTATTGTGCAGGATCAGCAGGTGCTGGCTGAGGATAAGGTAGTGCTGGCTGGCGATGGAGTGGCGATGGCTGTAGCAGAAAGTGAAGCAGAAGCGGCAGCAGCGTTGGAGAAAATTAAGGTTGAATATGAAGAACTGGAAGGGGTTTTTGATCCTTTAGAAGCACGGAAAGAAGGTGCTTTAAAATTACATTCAGAAAAAGATGATAATCAGGTAATCCATCACCCCCTGCGGAAAGGCGATGTGGAAAAGGGGTTTGCAGAAGCAGATGTAATTTTAGAGCGAGAATATACAACACAGTTTATTGAGCATTCCTATCTGGAGCCGGAGGCAGTTGTGGTTGTTCCCAATGAAGAAAATCACCTGGTCTCAGTCTATGGCTCAATTCAGAATCCTTATGCAACCAGAAATGCAGTTTCTGCGGTGCTGGAAGTTGAGCTGGCTGATGTCAGGGTTATTCAAAATCATATCGGCGGCTCCTTTGGCGGTAAGGATGAGGTTATCTCGGCGATGGCTGCCCGGGCAGCAGTGATGGCTCTTGCTACAGGTCGGCCGGTTAAAATGGTCAACAGCAGGGAAGAATCTTTTACTGAAAGTTACAAGCGTCACCCCTATCACTTAACATATAAAATTGGAGCGACTAAAGAAGGTAAGCTGACAGCAATGGAGATTGAAGCTGTAGCTGACAGTGGAGGTTATGCCTGTCAGACTCCTTTTGTAACCTGGCGCAGTGTGGTCCAGGCGACAGGGCCCTACGAAGTAGAAAATGTTAAAACTGATACCTATGGTTATTATACCAATAACCCCTATACCGGAGCAATGCGAGGTTATGGTTCCCCTCAGGTTATTTTTGCTCAGGAGTCGCTAATGGATGAGCTGGCAGGAGAACTTGGCCTGGAGCCGGTAGAACTGAGGAAAAGAAATATGTATTCGCAGGGATCAGTGACTGCAAGTGGTCAGAAGCTTGATCGGCATACTGTTTCTTTAAATGAAGTTATGGATAAGGCGATAGAGGCCATAGATTACAAAAAGAAATATGAAGAATATTCTAAAGAGCAGTCGGGAGATAAAAAGAAGGGGATTGGGCTTTCGATTTCTTTTAGAGGCTGCAGTTTGGGAGCAGAGGCGATTGATGCAGCAGCTTCTGTAATCCAGATTAATAAAGACGGCAGTGTAGCTGTCTACAGCGGTCTGGCAGAAAATGGACAGGGCTTAAAAACTATTTTCTCGCAGATGGCAGCTGAGGTCCTGGGTATTCCAATGAGTGAAGTAGAATTTAAAGAGCTGGACACCAGTTTTACTCCAGACAGCGGTTCAACTGTTGCTTCTCGGGCTACTCTAATTGGTGGTAATGCGGTTAAAGATGCAGCTGAAAAGTTGAAGCAGAGGATTATGAGTTTTGCTCAGGATAAATATGAATTAGATGCAGAAGTGATGGAATTAAAGGACGGATTTTTGTATGACGGTCAGGGCAATAGACTGGCAACCTTTGCTGATTTAACAGGTGAGATGGGGAATACAGGTATTTTAATGTCTGCTTACGGCTGGTATAAATCCCCACCAATTTCCTGGGATGAAGAAAAAGGATGTGGGAATCCTTACTTCACCTATGTTTATGGCTGTCAGATAGCTGAGGTTGAAGTTGATACCGGAACCGGTGAGTTGAGTGTGATTAATATGGCGGCTGCTCATGATGTTGGGCGAGCAATAAATCCTGAAAATGTAAAAGGTCAGATTTACGGTGGAGTTATGATGGGTTTAGGTTATGGAATTATGGAAGAACTTGAGTTAAGAGATGGAGTGATTCAGGGAACTAACTTCCATGATTATATGATTCCAACAATTAAGGATATGCCTGATATTAAACCGGTTATTGTAGAAAATCCTGATCCTGACGGTCCCTTTGGTGCCAAGTCAATCGGAGAGCCGACCTTAGAATTAGGTAGTGCAGCTATAGCAAATGCAGTAGCTCATGCTTCAGGTAAGAGAATTCGTTCTCTACCCCTTAATTTAGAGCGGGTTTTAATCGGTCATGCTCTGCATAAGGGAGGTAAATAATAATGGTAAAATATCAATTACTGAGAGCTTACAGTTTAGATGAACTATTAGAAATACTTGACGAGAGAGAAAAAGTGCAACTCCTTGCTGGTGGAACTGATTTAATGGTTGACCTTCACCACCAGGATCAGAAATTTGAAAAAATAGATTATCTGCTTGATATTACAGCTGTAGATGAACTAAAAGGAATTCAGCTAGGAGATAAAAAAGGAGAAATTGGGGCCTTAACTACCCACGCTGAATTGGTAAGTAATCCGGAAATCAAGGAAAAACTGCCCTTTATTGCGGCAGCAGCCAGCAGTATTGGCTCAACTCAAATTAGAAATCGGGCAACTATTGGTGGTAACCTGGCCAATGCAGCAGCCTGTGCTGATTCATTTTCACCCTTAATTGCCCTGGGAGCAGAAGTAGTCCTGAGGTCAAAAGGGGGAGCCCGCAGAGTATTACTCGAAGATTTCGTGGAGTGGCCCTATCAGACTATAATTAAGCCGAATGAGGTTTTAGAAAAAATAGTTTTTGCGATGCCCCAGGGTGAATATTACAGCAGCTATCAAAAGATAGGGCGCCGCAAGGCTTTAAGTATTTCGAGAATTTCACTGACACTTTTAGCTGAGGTAGAAAATAGCAGAGTAAAGAAAGCTCAGGTAGCATCTGGAGCGGCAACACCTTTTCCTGTACCATTTAGAAAAGTCAATGATTATTTGCAAGGTAAAAGTTATGCTGAAATTGATCCAGTTGAAGCTGGAAATATAGCAGCAGATGAGATGGTGGGAATTACTGGAGAAAGATGGTCAACTCCTTATAAAAGGCCTGCTCTCGGTAAACTTGTAGAAAGAGCAGTTGAAGATTTACTTGAGGAGGCGGGATATAATGGCTAAGTTAGATATAGAATTAACAGTTAATGGTGAAAAACATAAATTAAAAGTAGGCAGTCAGGAGAGACTGCTGGATACAATTAGAGAACAGTTGAAGCTGACTGGAACCAAAGAAGGCTGTAGTGTTGGAGAATGCGGTGCCTGTACGGTGATTGTTGATGATCAGGCAGTTAATTCCTGTATGGTGCTCACGGCTCAGGTTGACGGCAGTGAGATTATTACAGTTGAAGGATTGGAGTCAAAGAGTGGACTCCATCCACTGCAGAAGGCCTTTATTGAAAAACAGGCTGTGCAGTGTGGTTTCTGTACTCCGGGAATGCTGATGTCAGCTCTGGCCTTACTGAATACCAATCCTGAACCAAGCAAGGAAGAGATAAAAACAGCTTTGGAAGGAAATTTGTGCCGCTGTACCGGTTATCAGCAGATAATTGATGCAGTTGAGATGGCAGCTGAAGAATGGGGTGCCTAAAATGGCCAGAATTTTAATTAAAAATGTCAAAGAGATTATAACAATGAATAGAAACAGAGAGCGGCTCAAAAATGCGGATTTACTGATTGAAAATGGAAAAATTACCCGAATGGGTAGAGAAATTGATGTTGAAGGAGAACTGGACCGAACAATTAACGGGCGCGATTATTTTCTCTTTCCAGGTCTGGTCAACCTGCACCACCACTTTTATCAGGCTCTGACCCGCAATCTGCCTGATGCTCAGGAATCAGAACTTTTTGACTGGCTTAAATATCTTTATCCAATCTGGTCTCGAGTTAATCCAGATGCAGTTTATTACTCGACCCTGCTGGCAGCAGGAGAGCTTTTAAAAACAGGCTGTACAACTACCAGTGACCACTTTTATGTTTTTCCAAAATCACAGCCTGCTAATTTGATTGACAATCAGTTTGAAGCTGCTAAAGAAATCGGGATTCGCTTCCACGGCACCCGGGGCAGTATGTCTTTAAGTGAAAAAGATGGAGGACTGCCGCCTGATTCGGTTGTCCAGACTGACCAGGAAATTTTAAAAGATTCCAGAAGGGTAATTGAAAAATATCATGACAGCTCACCTTTTGCCATGCAGCGGGTAGCTTTAGCTCCCTGTTCGCCTTTTTCAGTGACTGAGGAATTGATGATTGAGTCGGTGGAGCTGGCCCGGGACTATGGAGTTCAGGCTCACACTCATCTGGCAGAAACTAAAGATGAAGAGCAGTTTGTTCTAGAAAAGACAGGACTCAGACCCTTAGCCTATATGGAAAAATTGGGCTGGGTTGGCAGTGATATCTGGTATGCTCATGGAGTACATTTAAACAGTGATGAGCTGAGTCGAATGGCTGAAACTGGAACCGGAGTTTCGCACTGTCCGGTTTCCAACATGAAGCTTTCTTCGGGAGCAGCAAAGGTACCGGAGATGATCAAGAAAGGAGTTCCGGTCGGTCTTGGTGTTGACGGTAGTGCCAGCAATGATTCCTCTAATATGATTTTAGAAATGAAGTCTGCCTTTTTGATGCACCGGCTGGTCCACGGGATGAAGTCCATTACTGCCGAAGATGTGCTTGCTTTAGCAACCAATGGCGGCCGCGATGTTTTATCACAGCCGGAGATTGGCAGTCTCGAAGTAGGTAAGGCTGCAGATATGTTTATGGTCAATTCTAAAAGACTGGGCTTTGCTGGAGGATTATATGATCCAGTTTCTGCAATTATTAATACAGGTGATACCCAGATAGTTGATTATACAATTGTTAATGGTGAAATTGTGGTTGAAGATGGAGAGCTGACAAGAGTTGATGAAGAAGAAATTATAGCAAAGGCTAATTCAATTTCTGCTGAGATGGTTAAAGGCTAAGAAAAGTTTTGAATCAATATTTTTGCCTGAAATAGGATAAATTTATTCCGGCATTAATTTTAAAATTAAACTAAGATTCATATTTTCGTTAAATCAGACTTCCTTCCCGATCAGCACCTCCTGTGCTGCGGTCAGCTAAGAACATCGTGTTCTTAGGTCTGATTTAACTTAATATTCATCAAGTTTAATTAAATAAAATATCTGAGTCATTAAATTTATTCCTATTTCAGTCAAAAACACTTAATAGCTGTTAAACTTTTCTCAGCCTCAATATACAAGCACAGAAATTGAATTATCTTTACTAAATTGAGGGTTAGACTTGTGGTGTTGATTAAAATCTTTATTCAGCAAGAGATTTTAAGCTTTGGTTGAAGTTTTATTAGTCAAAGTAGTGTACATTTATTTTATTAAATTTTCTATCTGAAAAATCAGAAAGAAAGGAGTGGTTTCTTGCTCTTATTAACAAATGGAACAGTGATTACTCATGATCAGGATAATAGAGTTATTAAAAATGGAGCAGTTTTAATCGATGGCGAAGAGATTAAGGCTTTAGGTGAAGCTGAGCTTTTAAAATCTAAGTATCCGGAAGCTGAAATTAAAGATGTTAAAGGTAAAATTATTATGCCAGGGATGATCAATACCCATATGCATATTTACAGTACCTTTGCCCGGGGAATGGATTTAAAGACCGAGCAGCCTCCCCGTCACTTTTTAGAAATTTTAGAGAAGATGTGGTGGAGGGTTGACAGTACTCTTAAAGCTGATGATGTTTATTACAGCGCCCTTTATGCCTTTTTAACCGGCTTAAAACAGGGGGTAACTACAGTTTTTGATCACCACGCAAGCTACGGGCAGGTTAGATACAGTCTTGATTTAATTGCTAAAGCTGTAGAAGAACTC
>NZ_QBLR01000075.1:0-14416 GCF_003070835.1 Halanaerobium sp.
AAAAGAATCTGGAATAGAGATGGTTTAAATCTATCTTATTCTGATATTACTAAAGCAGCTGAAGCAGCTGAGCCATTTAAGTATTCTCTTGATCCAGATCATCATAGTTTTGTTAATCCAGATAATATGCCAGAAGCAATTAAAAATTACTGCCGAGAAACTGGTCAAGAAATGCCAGAAGAACCAGGAGAAATGGCTAGAGGAATCTATGAAAGTCTGGCTGTTAATTATAAAGAAGTAATAGAAAAGTTAGAAAGTTTAACTGATCGAAAAATTGAAACACTGCATATGGTTGGGGGAGGTATTCAGGCGGAAATTTTATGTCAGTATACTGCCAATATAAGCAAAAAAAGAGTTGTAACCGGCCCAATTGAAGCAACAGCAATTGGCAATATTTTAACTCAACTGATAGCTTTAGGAGAAATAGAAAATCTAAGACAGGGCAGAGAAATTGTCCGTAATTCTGTAGAATTAAAGGAATACTTACCAGAATAAATTGAACTGCAGCTAAAATTTTTGAAAAAATAATTTAATTTAGAGGTGATGTTAAATGTTTGATGAAAAATATGTTAAAGATGCCTATAAAATGGCCAGAGACCTTTATGCTCAGTGGGGAGTAGATGTAGAAGAAGCAATGGAGAGACTGGCACAGATATCTATTTCTATGCACTGCTGGCAGGGAGATGATGTTAAGGGTTTTGAAGATCCAGAAGGAGAATTGACCGGTGGAATTCAGGCAACAGGAAATTATCCTGGTCGAGCCAGAACCCCGGAAGAACTGCGCAGTGATTTAGACAAAGCGTTTTCTTTAATTCCCGGTCAGCATAAACTTAATTTACATGCTATTTATCTGGATAATGAAGGTGAATTTGTTGATAGAGATCAGATTGAACCAAAACATTTTAAAAATTGGGTAGATTGGGCTAAAAAACAGGAAATAGGGCTTGATTTTAATCCGACACTATTTTCTCACGCAAAAGCAGATGATGGTTTTACTCTAACTCATCCAGATAAAGAAATTAGAGATTTCTGGATTGAACACTGTAAGCGTTCTCGTAAAATTGGAGAATATTTTGGTAAAGAATTAGGACAGCCAGCTGTAACCAATATCTGGATTCCAGATGGTTATAAGGATATTCCAATAGATAGATTTGGTCCCCGCAAGCGTTTAAAAGAAGCGCTGGATGAAATAACAGCTGAAAAAATTGATCCTAAATATAATTTAGATGCTGTAGAGAGTAAATTATTTGGAATTGGTTCGGAAAGTTATGTAGCCGGTTCACATGAATTTTATATGGGCTATGCGATGCAGAATGACGCTTTACTCTGTATGGATGCAGGTCACTATCATCCTACAGAAGTGGTTTCTAATAAAATTTCTGCTGTAATGCCCTTTTTAGATGAGATCTTATTACATGTCAGTCGTCCTGTAAGATGGGATAGTGATCATGTTATTATTCTGGATGATGAACTGCAGGCAATTGCAGAAGAAATTATTCGTCCAGGCTTTGAAGATAGGATTCATATTGGTCTAGATTTCTTTGATGCCAGTATTAATAGAGTTGCAGCCTGGGTGATTGGAACCAGAAATATGCTTAAGGCTTTATTAAAAGCAATACTTGAACCAACCGAAAAATTAAAAGAAATGGAACTTGATGGTGATTATACAAGCAGATTAGCTTTAACTGAAGAGTTTAAAACTTACCCCTGGCAGGCTGTCTGGAATTATTACTGTTATAAAAATGATATTCCTGTAAGTAATGACTTTCTGGATGAAATCTGGAAGTATGAAGAAGAAGTTTTAAGTGGAAGAAATTAATTCAATAAGTTTTTTAAAATACAAACAGGCTTCTTAATTGAAGAATTATGAAGCCTGCACTTAAAATTATAGATTTCTGAATATTAATAAAAAATGAATTTAAAATTATTTTTATAATATTTGTTATTAGTAGAGCAAAAGTTACAAGTCTGAAGGAGGAGATTTTAATGCAGAGAGTTGGGTTTAAATTATTTCTTAAAGATGATGCAGCAGTTGAAGAATATAAAAAACGGCATGATGAAATCTGGCCTGAAATGCTGGAGCTGCTCGATAAAGCTGGGATCAAAAACTATTCTATCTGGAATTCTGGCAGAGAATTATTTGCTTATTATGAATGTGAAAATGTAGAAAAAGCAGATAGAGTTCAATCAGAGAGTGAAATAGTAGCAAAATGGAATCTTCATATGGAAGATTTGCTGGTCAGTGAGGAAGATGAAGCTGGGAATTTGGTACCAGTTAAAGAATCCATGGAACTAATGTTTTATAAAAGATAGAGCTCAAACTATAATTATTTAAGTTCAGCTAATTGATGAAATATTAGTCAAGCTATTTATTACTGGAGTATATTCTTCAGAAAAAGGAGAGGTAACAATGTCCGACAAATATATTCTTGAATTAAAAAATATCACTAAAAAATTTCCTGGAGTTACTGCA
The DNA here is from genome assembly GCF_003070835.1 of Halanaerobium sp. Taxonomy (NCBI): domain Bacteria; kingdom Bacillati; phylum Bacillota; class Clostridia; order Halanaerobiales; family Halanaerobiaceae; genus Halanaerobium; species Halanaerobium sp. Next base: position 2,474 of record NZ_QBLR01000075.1, read on the forward strand.
CTAAATGAAGTTAGTTTTCAGTTGAAATCAGGAGAAATCCATGCTTTAATGGGGGAAAATGGAGCTGGAAAATCTACTTTTATTAAAGTGATTACAGGAGTACATCAGCCAAATGGGGGAGAAATATTCCTCAATGGAGAAAAGGTTGAAATTAGCAATCCCAATATAGCTAAAGATCTGGGAATTGCAGCAATTTATCAGCATGCTACGAGTTATCCACATTTAAGTGTGACAGAAAATATATTTATGGGTAATGAAAAGATAGATTCTAAGACCAAAAGAATCTTATGGGATGATATGCATAAATCTGCAAAAAAACATCTTAATGAGCTGGGAGCTGATTTTGATCCCAGAAGAAAGATGAATACTTTAAGTGTTGCCCGTCAGCAGATTGTAGAGATAGCTAAAGCAGTTTCTACAAATGCAGAAATTATTATTATGGATGAGCCGACAGCTTCTTTAACCAAAACTGAAAGTGAAGATCTTTACAGAATAACTAAAAATTTGCAAAAAATTGGAACATCAATTATTTTCATTTCTCACCGTTTTGAAGACATGTACCGACTTGGAGATCGAGTTACAGTGCTCAGAGATGCCAATTACATAGGAACCTGGAAGGTTAATCAAGTTTCAAATAAAGATTTAATAAAAGCTATGGTGGGAAGAGATATCTCTCAGATGTTTCCTGAAAAAGAGGCGAAAATTGGTAAAGAAGTAATGAGGGTTGAAAATTTAAGCCGCAAAGGATTTTTTAAGGATATTTCTTTTTTTGTTAAGCAGGGAGAAATATTAGCCATTACAGGACTAGTAGGGGCAGGTAGAACAGAATTATGTGAAGCATTGTTTGGAATTACTAATTATGACAGTGGGCAGATATATTTTGAAGGTCAGCCCGTAGAAATAAAAGAAGTAAATGATGCGATGGATTTAGGAATTGGTTATTTACCTGAAGATAGACAGGAAGAGGGGTTAATTTTAGACTGGGAACTTGATAAAAACATTTCTTTATCTGCTTTAGATAAAATATCAAAAAATGGTTGGATTAATAGAAAGACTGAGAAAAAAATGGCTAAGAATCTGGCTGAAAAAGTCAATGTTAAAGCACGTTCTATTTTTAACCTGGCTAAAGAACTTTCAGGTGGCAATCAACAAAAACTTGTTGTAGCCAAATTATTAACTTCTGATTTAAAAGTAATTATTTTAGATGAACCAACTAAGGGAGTAGATGTGGGGGCAAAAGCGGCAATTTTTAAAATAATGAATGAGCTTGCTGCTCAGAATTACGCAATTATTATGGTCTCCTCTGAAATGCCTGAAGTAATCGGGATGGGTGATCGTATTTTAGTAATGAGAACCGGTAAAGTTACTGCAGAATTAACAGCTGAAGAAGCTGATCAGGAAAAAATACTGGAAGCAGCAATGAAAGAAGAGAATATCTAGTAAGTAGTTTATAAAAATATTTATTTAGAGGTGAAATAGTAATGGCTGAAAGTAAATCTAAAAATAGATTAAATTCAGAAAGAATTCAACAAATTAGAGAATTTTCTCTGCTGGCTTTTATAATTGTACTGGCAGTATTTGTTCAACTGAGAAACAGCAGGTTTCTTTCTCTGAGCAATTTAACCAACCTAACTACCAATACAGCAATCTTAAGTATTTTAGCAGTTGGGATGATGATGGTTATTATAACCCGTGGAATAGATCTTTCAATTGGTGCCAACCTTGCTTTATCGGGTATGATCTCAGCTATGATAGTGAGGGCCTATCCAACTTTACATCCTGTATTAATTATTTTAATTGGGATCACTATCGGTTTAATTGGAGGGACTTTAATAGGTTTATTAGTTGCTAAAGCTTCAATTTTACCTATAATCGCTACGCTGGGGATGATGAATATTTTTCGAGGGATTACTTTTCTCATTAGTGGAGGTAGATGGGTAAGTGCTCACCAGATGCCTGATAGTTTTAAATCAATTTCTACTGGTAATTTGTTGGGACTAAATAACCTTGTAGTACTGGCTATAATAATTTATATAGTATTTTATTACTTTATAAATCATACCCGCACCGGACGCAAAGTTTATGCAATAGGAAGCAGTCCTGAATCTGCCAGGATAAGTGGAATAAACGTAGAAAAAATTACAATTATGGTGTATTCAATTATGGGAAGCCTGTCCGGTTTAGCAGGAGTCTTATGGGTTTCTAAATTTGCGTCAGCCCAGAGTAATACCGCAGCTGGTTATGAACTTAATGTTATTGCAGCCTGTGTTATTGGAGGAATTAGTATTGCTGGTGGTCAGGGTAAAGTTTCGGGCCTTCTTTCTGGGGTGTTATTGTATGGTATGCTGCAAAATGCCTTACCGATGCTTAATGTATCTCCTTTCTGGCAGAATGCAATTCAGGGTGCAGTAATTTTACTGGCAGTAATAGTTAGTGCTTTAATTAAGAGAAAAACAAGTAAAAAGAATTTAATCAGGCAGGAGGATTAGACAATGAATACAAATCAAAATACAGGACATCAAATTCAAGCAGAAAAGGAATTTGATTTAATGGATTTCTTTTTTCAATGGGAATGGCTGCTGGTAGTGATATTTATTATAATTAATATAATGAATTCTCAGCTTTCACCCTATTATTTGAATCCATATACCCTCTTAGATGCAACAATGTCTTTTTTAGATAAAGCTTTTATAGCCTTACCAATGGCTTTTGTAATTATTTTTGGAGATATTGACATTTCAGTAGGTTCTACAGTGGCTCTATCCTCAGTGGTAATGGCGGTATTATATAATGCTGGTCTGGCTATGCCTCTGGCAATAATTGTTTGTCTTTTAGTTGGTATTATTGCAGGATTATTAAATGGTATCTTAATTGTTAAATTTAAAGAACTCTCATCTGTAATAGTAACTCTATCGACAATGATATTATACAGGGGAATTGCCTATGTGATATTAGAAAATCAGTCAGCCGGAGATTTTCCCATGTGGTTTAATTATTTTGGCTGGGGGTATATTCAGAATACAATTCCCTTTATTTTAGTTGTTTTTATGATTGCTGCAGTTATTTTTTATCTGCTGCTGCATAAAACAACTTTCGGCCGAAAAGTATATGCTATTGGTAATAATGATACAGCAAGCCTTTTTTCGGGAATAAAAGTAGATAAAACTAAAATTATTGTATTTACTTTAAATGGATTAATGGCAGCAATAGCGGCTATCTTTTTAACTTCCCGCATGGGCAGTACACGACCAAATATTGCATCTGGCTATGAGCTGGATATTATAGCAATGGTGGTGCTGGGAGGAGTCAGTACTTCGGGAGGAAAAGGAAGGATGGCTGGTGTTTTACTGTCAATTTTTATCATAGGTTACTTGCGCTATGGACTTGGTCTGGTAAATGTTTTATCCCAGGTAATATTAATCATAATTGGTGCTCTACTGATCTTTTCTGTTATGATTTCTAATTTAAAGCTGCACTCAGATTCTTCTAAATAACAAAGTCAATTATTTTTGTATTCAAAGTTTATATGGAGTAATCATTTAGGATGAGCTTCATATAATTTAATTATCACAATATAAAAGGAGGAATTATTTATGAAAAAGTTACTTGTTGGGGTTTTTGTGTTAATCATGATGTTCTCAGTTGTTGGTTTTGCTGCAGCACAGGCAGATGGTACTTATGCACTGGTAGTTAAAAGTGCAGGAAATCCATTTATGGAAAGAGTTCGGGAAGGTTTTGCTGAGGCAGTAGAGGCCCAGGGCGGAGAAGTTATTTATAGAGCTCCAGCTGAGCCGACTGTATCTGCTCAGATTGCAATTATTGAGCAGTTAATTACTCAAAGAGTTAATGTAATTGCCATTGCTGCTAATGATCGTGATGCATTACAGCCAGCTTTACAGAGAGCTATGAACAGAGGTATTAAAGTGTTATCTTTAGATTCTGCTGTCAATCCTCAAAGTAGAATGGTACATGTTAATCAGGCTGATCCAGAACTAATTGGACGAGTCCAAATCCAGGCAATCTCCGAAATGATCGGTGGAGAAGGCCAGATTGCAATTTTAAGTGCTACTTCACAGGCCACAAATCAGAATCTCTGGATAGAATATATGAAAGATGAGTTGAAAAAGCCTAAGTATGAAGATATTGAATTAGTTAGAGTAGCCTATGGTGATGATTTAAGAGATAAAAGTGTAGCTGAAACTGAAGCACTACTTCAGACATATCCTGATTTAAAGGGAATAATTGCTCCTACTACAGTAGGTATTGCAGCTGCAGCTAGAGTTTTATCAACTAGAAATTTAGGAGATGAAATCGCTCTTACCGGACTGGGACTTCCCAGTGAAATGGCTGAGTATATTAAGTCAGGTGTCTGTGAGTGGATGTATCTCTGGAATCCAATTGATTTAGGTTATTTGGGTGGAGAAACTGCAGTTGCTCTGGATAATGAAGTGATTACAGGTGAAGTTGGAGAAACATTTGAAGCCGGTCGCCTTGGAGAAAGAAAAGTAGTTGAAACATTAAGTGGAGAGGGAACCGAAATTATGTTAGGTGAACCTTTCAAATTTGATCAGAGCAATATCGATGAATGGAAAGATGTATATTAAAAATAAGAATTAAGTTAAATTAAGATTCTAAAAAAACACCATCAGCTTATATTGGCTGGTGGTGTTTATAAAATTTTATATTCTTTTTATTATAACAATCCAGAATGGATATAAGGAGAGATTTTATGCAGAATAATAATGAGATTAATAAATTGAAAGAGATGGTATATGATCAGGTATTAGATGAGGTTGGGCTTGGACATTTTTACAGATTTATAATGCCCGAAGAAGTTCTAGTTGGACCTGGATGTGCCAGAAAGGTGGGTAAAGAGGCAGCAGAATTAGGAAAGACAGCTCTTTTAGTTACTGACAGAGGTATTATTGATTTACATTTACATAATTCTATTATAAGATCATTAGAGAAAGAGGACATAGAAATTAAAATTTTTGATCAGGTGCAGTCTGATCCAGATGATAAAATAATTAAGAATGGAGTTAAATTTGCAGAAGAAAATAATGTTAATTTTATTATTGGTTTAGGTGGTGGAAGTTCTTTAGATGCTGCCAAGGCTATTTCTTTTATGATCAATAATCCTTTACCAATTTCTCAATATGAAGGATCCAATAAAATTAAAAACAAAGGGCTGCCATTAATTGCTATTACAACAACTGCAGGTACAGGCAGTGAAGTTTCTGCTTCAACTGTTGTTACAGATAGTTCTAAAAATAAAAAAATGGTAATCAGCAGCAAATATCTTGTTCCCCAAATAGCAGTCATTGATGCAAAACTAACCGTAGGTTTACCAGCTTCAATTACTGCAGCTACTGGAATTGATGTTTTAGTACATGCTTTAGAAGCATATTTATCAAAAGATTCGATGACAATTTCTAGAGCTTTAGCAGACCATTCTATCAAATATGTAATGGAAAATCTGGCCCAGGCTGTTGGGAATGGTAATGATATTGAAGCCAGACATAGAATGTGTATAGCTTCCTTAATGGCAGGAATGGCTTTTTCTAACGTAGGGCTGGGAGCCTGTCATGCTACAGCACATCAGCTGGGTACAACCTATAAGATTCCACATGGTGTTGCAAATGCTATTATGCTGCCTTCTGTTTTAAGATTTAATAAAATGGTAAGCAAAAAAGAGATAGCTGAGCTTGCTCATGTTGTTGGTGCAAGAACTGAAGGATTAACTACCAGAGAAGCTGCAGAAGCAGTTATCAATGAAATAGAACTTTTAATTTCCGAGCTTAATTTACCTCAGACAATAAGAGAAATTGGTGGAAAAAAAGAGAATTTTAAATCAATGGCAGAGGATGCCTTAAATGATCCAACATTAAGTACAAACCCCAGACAGGCTGATTTAGAAGAAATTATTACAATTTATGAAAATGCATTTTAAAAATCACTTTCTTTATTAGCTCAGGATAGTTTTGGTATTTCCTGTAATTTAACTGATGATGGAGCTATTGCTATATTAATTTAAACGAAACTGCTCAAATTAAACTTCAGGTTGCAGGAAGTGAGAAGAACTTACGGCTTGGAGCAATTACTTCTAGAATAGCACAGTTAATTGCAGTAGATATTTTGTTTGTTGCATTTGCAAAAAATGATTTTAGTAAAATAAGTGATTACTTAAAAAATACTCGCAAAAGTGTTGAGCAGTTTAAAATCAGCTAGAGGAAAGGAATGATCAATGAAAAAATATATAATTTTTGCTGTATTGTTTTTTGTTATATTTTTTTCCTTTTCAGCAACAGCGGCTAGTTATCCGCAGGAATTTAATTTTTATAAATTGATAAAATCAGGAGGCGAGTATTTAATGGAATACAAATTAAAAAATATGTCTGTAGAAGAAAAGGTGGGACAATTATTTCAGGTCGGTTTTTCAACTCCAACAGTTAATGGTCAAGTCAGAGATATGATAGAAAATTATCATGTGGGGGGAGTAATTTATTTCAGCAGAAATATAGAAAGTCCCGAGCAGACTGCAGAACTATCAAATCAACTGCAGCAGATTGCTTTGAGTTCAGGGTCTAAAATTCCACTTTTTATTTCTGCAGATCAGGAAGGTGGAACTGTGACCAGATTAGCTGGTGCAACTCATTTTCCAGGCAATATGGCTCTGGGAGCAGCTAATGATCAAGATTTAACTACAGAAGTAGCTGAATCTACTGCTTCAGAGCTTAAAAATTTAGGGATAAATGTAAACCTGGCTCCAGTACTTGATATTAACAATAATCCTGATAATCCATTAATTGGAGTCCGTTCATTTGGGGGAGATCCAAAGCTGGTGGCAGAGTTGGGTGCAGCCTATATTAAAGGCCTGCAGTCTGGGGGAGTTATTGCTACTGCCAAACATTTTCCGGGACATGGAGATACAGATACAGATTCTCATCTTGATCTGCCAATTATTAAGCATCCGCGCTCAAGACTGGATCAGGTAGAATTATATCCTTTTAAAAAAGCAATTCAGGCTGGAGTAGACAGTATAATGACAGCTCATGTGTATTTTCCAGCAATTGAAAAAGAAGAAGATATTCCGGCCACGCTTTCAAAGTCAGTTTTGACTGATTTACTAAGAAATGAACTTAAATTTGAAGGTTTAATCATTACAGACTGCATGGAAATGAAGGCAATAGTTAATACTTTTGGTACAGTTGAGGGTGCAGTCAAAACAATTGAAGCAGGTAGTGATACAGTTTTGGTTTCCCACAGTTATCAGCGGCAGAAAAATGCAATTGAGGCTGTAATTGAAGCTGTTAAATCTGGCCGGATTAGCGAAAAAAGAATTGATGCCTCTGTCAAAAGGATTTTAAGCCTTAAGGCAAAAAGGATTATTCTGGATCAGGTAGATAAAGCCGATCCAGCTCAAATTAATTTTAAAAATCACAAAAAAATTGCACAAAAACTAGCAGAAAAATCATTAACTTTAGTAAAAAATGAGAATGTCTTTCCTCTAAAAAATATTAAAGGAAAAAAAATGACTATCATTGATTTTGAAATGGGAAGGGTTTCTCTGGCAGAAAATGAAGGTGAAAAAAACAATCTATTTGCCAACTATTTGAACAAGGAAATTATAAATCTGGATCATATTCGACTGCAGAAGAATGCTGTTTTAAGTTTTGATGATCAGCAGAGAATAGAAGCTAGTGATTTAATAATTGTCTGCACCTATAATGCCACAGCAAATAGATATCAGGCAGAACTGGCAGAAAAATTGGCTGAAAATAATAATGTTCTGGTGCTTGCACTTCGTAATCCATATGATTATCAACTAATTGATAAAACTCAGGCTTTTATAACAACTTATGATTACAGTCCGGCCGGTCAGAAAGCAGCTGCAGATTTTATCTTAGGGAAAATTAAAGCAAAAGGAAAACTGCCGGTCAGTGTTGATTTATAAGAATCTTTACTTGACAGAATTGCTTATCTATGTTAAAGTTATAAAAAACAATAAAACTTATCTAGAGAGGTGGAGGGACTGGCCCTTTGAAACCCGGCAACCAGCAGTTAGTTACTGCCCGGTGCTAATTCCAGCAGGAAGATTCCTGAAAGATAAGGAGTTAATTAATTACCCACTCCTTCTTTTAGGAAGTGGGATTTTTTGATTCAAGAGCAGGATATTTTGTTTTTGAAATGAGTAGTACAGGCAGTAGTAATCAGTAGGTTGATCATCTGGTTTTATTGTTTTTAATTTGAGAAGAGAAAATTAGAGGAGGAAATTAAATGAGTTTAAAATTTGACACTTTAGCATTACATGCAGGTTATGAAGCGGGCGAGAATAAGAAATCAGCGGCAGTTCCTATTTATCAGACAACATCCTATTTATTTGATGACACAGATCATGCAGCAGGTTTATTTGCCTTAAAAAAACCAGGCAATATTTATACCAGAATTATGAATCCAACCAATTCGGTCCTGGAAAAGAGAATTGCTGCTCTTGAAGGTGGAGTAGGAGCTCTGGCTGTTTCTTCAGGACAGGCAGCGGAAGTGATTGCACTTTTAACTATTTGTAATAATGGTGACCATATTGTAAGTGGAAGCTCAATTTATGGTGGTACTCATAATTTATTTAAACATACCTTTAAAAATATGGGGATAGATGTCAGTTTTGTTGATTCTGAAGATCCAGAAAGTTTTAAAGAGGAAATTAATGAGCAGACAAAGGCCTTATATGTCGAGACAATTGGTAATCCAGCTTTATCTGTACCCGATTTTGAGAGGATGGCAGAAATTGCTCATCAGTCAGGTATTCCCTTAATAGTTGATAATACTTTTGCTACTCCCTATTTGTGTAATCCATTTAAACATGGGGCAGATATTGTAATTCACTCGACCACTAAGTATATAGCCGGCCACGGTAATTCTATTGGTGGTGTAATTGTTGACAGCGGTAATTTTGACTGGAATACTGGTAGATTTCCCGGGCTTGTAGAGCCTGACCCAAGTTATCACGGGATTAAATTTCAGGAGGAGTTTGAAGAAGCAGCTTTTATAACTAAAGCCAGAGTTCAGCTTTTAAGAGATTTAGGTAGTGCTCCAAGTCCTTTTAATTCATTTTTAACAATTACCGGTCTGGAAACTCTAGGTTTGAGAATGCAGAGACATTCGGAAAATGCTCAGTCAGCAGCGGAATTTCTAGAAGCTGATCAGAGAGTAGACTGGGTAAGTTATCCCGGTTTGGAAAGCCATGACTCTTATCAAAATGCTCAAAAATATCTGGAAAATGGAAATGGTGGGATGATTGCCTTTGGGATTAAGGGTGGTAAAGCTGCAGCCGTGAAATTTATTAACCAGCTTGATTTATTTCTTCATTTGGCCAATGTTGGAGATGCAAAATCACTGGCTATCCATCCGGCAAGTACAACTCACCAGCAGTTAAGTGATGAAGACCTAAAGAAAACAGGTATTTCACCTGAATTGATTAGATTGTCGATTGGAATTGAAGATATTGAAGATCTGAAAGTAGATTTAGATCAGGCTTTAGCAGCAGCTCAAAATTAAGAAGCCAGGAGTGAGAAGAGATGCCTATTAAAATACAGGACGAATTACCAGCAGTAGAAACCCTAGAAAATGAAAATATATTTGTCATGAAAGAATCACGCGCAACTCATCAGGATATACGTTCTTTAAAGATCTTAATTCTGAATTTAATGCCCAACAAAATAAAAACAGAAACCCAGATTTTACGTTTGATTGGTAACTCCCCACTGCAGGTTGATGTTGATCTGATGCATCCGGTGAGTCATGATTCAAAAAATACTTCTGAGGAACATTTGATTAAGTTTTATAATAATTTTGAAGAGATTAAAGATAATAATTATGATGGTATGATAATCACCGGTGCACCGGTTGAAACCTTAGATTTTGAAGAAGTGGATTACTGGGAAGAACTGCAGAAGATTATGGACTGGAGTCTGCACCATGTTTTTTCTACCCTTCATATCTGCTGGGGAAGTCAGGCAGGTCTTTATCATCATTATGGAATTCCTAAATATTATTTAGCTGAAAAAATGTTTGGAGTTTTTCCTCATTATAAGACCAAAAAACATGTTAAATTAATGCGTGGTTTTGATGACTTATTTTATGTTCCCCAATCACGGCATACAGAAATCAGAAGAGAAGACATTTCAGAAATTGAAGAACTGGAAATTCTTTCGGAATCAGAAGAATCTGGTATTTATCTTGTAGCCAGCAAAAATGGCCGTCAGGTTTTTGCAACCGGACATTCAGAGTATGATCGCAAAAGTCTGGAGGAAGAGTACTTAAGAGATATCAATAAAGGGATGGAGCTTGAACCTCCAAAAAATTATTATAGAGACAATAATCCTGACAAGGAAATTGTTATGCGCTGGCGCAGTCATGCCAATCTGTTATTTGTTAACTGGTTGAACTATTATGTCTATCAGGAAACTCCATTTGATTTAAATAAACTAAAATAAAATTAAATCAAAAAGATATAATAAAAACCCTTCAGATATTTTATCTGAAGGGTTTTACTATTTAAGAAGATTTAATTTCTTTAACCGATTCTCTCTCGATTAATTCAGTGGTAATTACTGATTTAGTAGATTTTTTTTCTGGATTCTGAATTCTGTCAAATAATTTACGAGCTGCTTCCTGGCCCATTCCTTCTTTATCAATGGAGATTGTTGTTATCTTTGGGGTAGTAAAAGCAGTTAATTCAATATTATCAAAACCAACAATTGAAACATCAGCAGGAACTTTAACTCCATATTTATTAAAAGTCTGGAGTAAGCCAATAGCAGTAGCGTCATTGGCTGCAAAAATTGCAGTTGGCAGCTGTTTTTCTTTTAAAAAATCTTTTGCCAGTTCTTTACCCATATCCTGGCTGAAATCTTCCTTAATTTTAATTAAATTTTCCTGAATCTCCAAATTGTTTTCCAGCATCTCCATTTTATAAGCGCGGTAACGTTCTTCAAAGCTGGGATGACTATTAGGCCCACCAGCATAGGCAATTTTTTTATGCCCCATTCTAATTAAATATTCTACTGCCTGCATAGCTCCATTAAAATTATCAGAAACAATAGAATCCATAATTGGAGAGCGAAGATAATTATCTACAAGTACGGTAGGAAATTTTAGATCTTCAATCGCTCTGATCATATCTTTATTAATGTCAGCCCCGGCAAGAATTAGACCATCAACCTTATTTTGACTTATTATTGAAGGGACCTTTTTGCTCTGTAAGGCATCTAATTTAATAGTCGAAAAAAGAAGATTATAATCATAATTTTCTACTTCAATCTCAACCCCAGCTATAACTCTTGTATAAAAAGGGTTGTTAAAAATAGGAATATGTCTGCGGCTCATAATGAAGGCAATATTATGGGTTTTTAAACCGGCCTGAGAATGAAAAGAAAAATAACCCATTTCTTTTGCAATGTTTAATACTTTTTGTCTGGTGACAGGAGAGACTCCTCCTTTATCGTTTAAAGACTTAGAAACTGTAGAGATTGAAACATCTGCTTTTTCTGCTATATCTTTAATTGTTACATTCATTTTAAAGCATCCTTTCCTCAAAATTAATCCGATTATATAAATTGAAATAAATTTTCAAAAGTAATGAAAACTTTTTTCTTAGTATATCATATCATAAAAAACAAATAAAATTAAATTATTTTTAAAAATTGTTTGAAAATATGAAAAAACAATGCTATAATTAAAGAAAGTTATTTCGTAAATAACGAAAATATTTTAAACTAACACTAAAAATAATTTTGAACCTTGAAAAAATAATAAAAAAATCAAAAATTCTGCTTGAATTGTCTGCACACCACTTTACAACTTTTTATCATGCAGCATCCCTGAATGAAATAAAGCTGTGCAAACAATCCTTTAAATTCTCATAAATTTTGGTATTTTCGAAGT
>NZ_QBLR01000076.1:0-14384 GCF_003070835.1 Halanaerobium sp.
CACTTGTTCCCATCTCGAACACAAAAGTTAAGTCCTCCAGCGCCTATGGTACTGCATTGGTAACGATGTGGGAGAGTAGGTCGCTGCCGGTCCTTTTTTTATTAAAAAAATGACAGAAAATAATGATAATTTATCAAATTATAAAAAATTGTAAAAAGATTAATTTAGGTTTGGTCCCAAAAAGCCTAAATAAATATCCTTAATTTAAAAATATTTAGAGTTTTGAACCTTAAAATTTAAATTACTCAGTAAAAATAAAATTATATAGTGTGAAAAAGATCTTCCTGAACTATGGGGTGGCTGGTTTTAATCCTTTCAGCAGCTTTTTGAAGTTTGCTGCTGCAACTTTAAAGCCGAACCATATTTTTTGACACACTTCACCCCTGATAGGCATATCATCGACATTGTATTTGCGTCTGAAGACAGAAGGTAGTCCTTCTACACCAGCTCTCTGATTGCATTCTTTAATATATTCTTTTTCACCCATTGTTTTTCTGAGTTTCCCTGTTTCATATTGTTTTTCAGTAAAACTGATTGAGTTATGTTTTTTCTTGGCTTTAATTCTGCATTCTGATTTCAGACTGCAGTCAGTACATTTTTCCTTATCAAAGATAGCATAAAATGAGTTTTTGTCACTGTTTTTTTCCTGATAGTCAGGTTTAATATCATTGGCACAGTTTAGAATATTTTCATAGTCAGAATCAAGATCAAAGTTTTCATAAACAGTCATTTTGTTAGCAGCAGGTTTTTTACCCATTAATTCACCAGGCATGTATTTGATACCAGCTTCAATAGCTTTTTTGGCCAGATCATAGCTGTAGTAAGCACCATCCATAAAAAGTTTAAATGGATTTTCTGGATTATCTTTAACTGCAGGATCATTAATTAATTTATCTAAAGTATCAGCACTAAAACTCTGGTCAGCATAGATATTTGGTTTAAAATCATAGCTTTTAATTACAGAATTATCACCATCAAAAAATTCAACTACATTAGCTGTGTACCCAATATTAGCTTCATATTTCTGTCTGAAGGTCGCATCAGGATCACTGGGATTTTGCAGAATATCAGATCCTAATTCTGTACCATCTTTAGCTTCAATATTATCAGGATCAAGGTCATCAAAATCATCGTCATCATGATCTGTCTGTTCTCCAAGCATTCTTTTTAGAAGCATAAACTCTTCGGTATTAGTAACTTCTTTACCAGCATTAACTGCTGTATCATAAAGAGTTTTAGCATCTTCTAAAAGCTTTTGGAGCTTAGATTTAGTTTCGTCATTTTTGGTACGGTAGATGACATCATTTCTGTGGGACTCTTCAAGATAGACTTCCAGTCCTTCAGGGATAAGGTCTTTAGATGATTTAGAAAGCATTTTGATGAATTTAGCATTAACAGCATAGACCAGTTCTATTCTTGATAATTCTCTGGCAGAGGAAGAAACCATAAAAGAGTCAATTCTTGCTCTGTTACCTTCGATTTCAAGATGCTCTCTAATTAAATCAGCCAGAGATTCTACTTCCTGCTGGATTAGATCTATACCTGTTTCTTTGTAATAGTCTGTTACCCGCTCTCTAAAATTACTGAAAGTATTTTTAGAGATGGGAGGCCTTTTTTCGCTGGTCAATCTTAAAGCATATTGATATTCCATGCTCAGATGAACATTTGCAATTAATCTTTCATCAGTGAGATCAAAGAGTTCTTTAATTACAAGTGAGCTGATAATTATGTTAACAGGAGTATTAGGTCTAGAACCTTTATCACTGTAGAGTACTGCAAAGCGTTCTTCATTTATTGCAGGAAAGATAACTTCCTGGAAAGTATGAGCCCAGGAATTTAAAAGATATTCCTGCAGATATTTGGGTAAATCTTTAAATGAATCGTAAAGACTTAACTGCTGATGACTGTTGGGAACAAACATTTTACCATCCTTTCTTTGATTTCTTAACTTAATTATATCAAAGAAAGCCTGCCATCTAAAGGATTATGGCGGATTAATTAAATTGATTTCAAGATGATAAAAGAATATTTAATTGTTATTATTTGTATATTAAAGAAATTTATTTAGGCTTTTTGGGACCAAACCTAATTTAATTTTGTAAAGTGTTTGACAATTATTATTTTTAATGCTATACTTTATTCACAATCAAATAAAAAGTGTGAGGTTGAGCCGAAGAGAAAACCTTATTGAGATTTAGAGGGGGTAGTTTACCCAATTTTATCTAAATTTCAATAAGGTTTTTTTGTATTTTAAAAGCCTTTTTAAATCTGCAGATTTTATATATAAAGGAGTTGGGTTGTTATGAACAGCAGTTGATTAAGGAGTTAAATAATGGAGGTAAAATTAAATGAATAGGGAAGAATTTCAGAAGGAATATTTAGATAAAGAAAGTTTATTAGGGGAATGTATTGCAGAAGTTATTGGTACAGCGATCTTATTATTTTTTGGAGCTGGTGTTGTTGCTAATTTAGTTCAGGTGGGAGCAGATATAAGCTGGTGGGAATTGTGTGTGCTCTGGGGTTTAGGAGTTACAATGGCAATTTATATTTCAGGAGGAGTCAGTGGAGCTCATATTAATCCTGCTGTTACAGTTGGTTTAGCTTCTGTAGGGGATTTTCCCTGGAGAAAAGTAATTCCATTTATAATCTCTCAGATAATTGGAGCTTTTATTGGAGCAGCTGGAGCTTATTATATTTATGCTGAACAATTTGCAGAAAAAACTACTGGCAATATGACAGTTTTTCACACAATTGCCATGGATAATATTTCAAATCCTAAAGCAATGATAATTGAGTTGATTTTGACAGCCGTTTTATTAATGGGAGTTATGGCAATGACAGAGTCTTTAAATTCAACTGCACCTAAAGGATTAGGAGCGGCAATATCTGTTGGTCTTTTAGTTGCTGCGATTGGTGGAATCGGAGGTTCTTTAACAGGTTTTGCTATTAATCCTGCCCGTGATTTTGGACCTAAATTATTTACTGCTTTAGCGGGCTGGGGTTCAGCACCTTTTACCGCTCATAATTATTATTTCTGGGTTCCAATTGTGGGTCCATTAATTGGAGGAGTACTGGGAGCATTTATTTATAAAACATTTATTAGATCATATCTGCCTGAAGTTCTGCAGAGGGGAGAGGTTAAGGAAGATATGTTAACAGGAGATCTTTTGGATATTCTGAATGAAAAAGAAATAAAAGAGCTAGCTGAATTAGCAAAAAAAGATTGCAACAAAGGATAATTAAATTGCAGCAAGAATTTAACTTTAAGGGAGTTAAAAATTTGTTTTAACATTTTGCTATTAAAAATTAATAAATGGGGGAATATGAAAATGGAAGATTATATTTTAGCAATTGATCAGGGTACTACAAGTTCAAGGGCAATAGTTTTTAATCATGATGGAGATATTGTGAATTCTTCACAGAGAGAATTTACTCAGCATTTTCCGAAACCTGGTTGGGTTGAACATGATCCGGATGAAATTTGGGGTACTACCCTTGCAGTTATGGCAGATGCAATGGGTAGAAAAGATATAAAACCTTCTCAAATTGCTGCTATAGGAATTACAAATCAGAGAGAAACAACAGTTGTCTGGGATGCAGAAACTGGTAAACCTATTCATAATGCAATAGTCTGGCAGGATAGAAGAACAGCCTCAATTTGTGATGATTTAAAAGATCAGGGCTTAGAAGAAAAAATTAAAAATAAAACCGGACTGGTTGTAGACGCTTATTTTTCCGGAACAAAAATAAAATGGCTTCTGGATAATGTTGATGGTGCCAGGGAAAGAGCAGAAAAAGGAGAATTAAGATTTGGAACCATTGACAGTTGGTTAATTTGGAAGTTAACAGGTGGAGAAATTCATGTAACTGATTATACAAATGCCTCCAGAACAATGGTTTATAACATATTTGATTTAGAATGGGATCAGGAAATGCTGGATATTTTAGAAATTCCAGAGTCAATGCTGCCAGGTGTAAAACAGTCAAGTGAAGTCTATGGAGAAACAGCAGATTATCATTTCTTTGGTCAGAATGTTCCAATCGCCGGAATTGCAGGAGATCAGCAGGCAGCTACATTTGGTCAGGTCTGCTATGATCAGGGAATGGCTAAAAATACATATGGGACTGGCTGTTTTATGTTAATGAATACCGGGGAAAAGGCAGTTAAGTCGGAAAATGGTCTATTAACAACAATTGCTTATGGGGTAGATGGAAAAGTTAACTATGCTCTTGAAGGCTCAATCTTTATTGCAGGTGCTGCAATTCAGTGGCTCCGCGATGAAATGAAGTTGATAGATTCAGCACCAGAATCAGAAGAGCATGCACGCAGAGTTGATGATACCGGTGGAGTTTATGTGGTTCCAGCTTTTGCAGGTCTTGGGGCTCCTTACTGGGATATGTATGCCAGAGGAACAATTGTCGGTCTAACCAGAGGTTCTTCCAGGGATCATATTATCAGGGCTACCTTAGAGTCAATTGCCTATCAGAGCAGGGATGTTTTAGAAGCAATGGAAGCAGATTCTGGAATTGAGCTAAAGAAGATGAGAGTAGATGGGGGAGCGGCAATGAATGACTTTTTGATGCAGTTCCAGGCAGATATTTTAGGTTCTGAGGTGGAAAGACCAGAAATTAATGAGACAACAGCTCTGGGAGCAGCATATCTAGCTGGCTTAGCTGTAGGATACTGGGAAAATAAAGAAGAACTTATTGAAAAGTGGAAAAAAGATAAAGATTTTAAATCAGAAATGTCTGAAACTAAACGAGAGAAATTATATAAGGGCTGGAAAAAAGCAGTTGAGCGTTCTAAAAATTGGTCAGAGGAGTAATTAATATATTTGACATAAAATTAATCACAGCTGGGTTGAAGAGATCCAGCTGTGAAAATTATCAAATTTTTATATTATTTTAGGGGGGAAATTCATTGAGTAAAAAATATGATGTAATTATTATTGGAGCTGGAATATCTGGCTGTGCGGTTGCCTGGAAATTAGCCAGATATAATCTTGATATTTTATTATTGGAGAAGGAAGCAGATGTGGCAACAGGTACTACTAAAGCTAATACAGCAATTATCCATGCAGGTTATAATGCAGACCCTGATAAATTAAAAGGGCATCTAAACGTAAAAGGTAACCAGGGCATTAGAGAAGTAGCAAAAAAGCTAAATATACCATATGAAGAAATAGGATCACTTGTGGTAGGTTTGGAAGATGACAATTTAAGTGTAATTGATGAATTATATAAAAAGGGATTAAAAAATAATGTGCCGAATATGGAGATTGTGGGAAAAGAGTGGTTAAGGGAAAATGAACCAAACATTTCTCCTAAAGCTGTAAAAGCACTATGGGCACCAACAGCAGGAGTGATTACTCCCTGGGAAGCTGCTCTGGCAATGGCCCAGAATGCTGTAGCTAATGGAGCAGAAGTTAAACTTGAAACTGTAGTTGAAGATGTAATGACTGAGGATGGAAAAGTTGTTGGGGTTAAAACCAATCAGGGTAATTTTGAGGCGGATTATGTAGTAAATGCAGCAGGTTTATATGCAGATGAAATTGCAAAAATGGTAGGAATTGAGAAGATTAATATTACTCCCCGCAAAGGTGAATATTATATTTATGATCACGCCAAAGATTTTGTAGTAAATCATGTTGTTTTTCCTGTTCCAACCCCGATTAGTAAAGGTATTGTAGTAACTCCAACAGTTGAAAACAATCTCTTGATTGGTCCAACTTCTCATAATGTGAAAAGTAAAACTGATCTTGCAACAACCAGAGAAGGTTTAAAAGAAGTTTATGAAGGAGCAAAAAAGCTTTATCCCAGTCTGGATTTAAGAGATACAATCCGAGTTTTTGCCGGGCTAAGAGCAGCAGATGATAGTGAAGACTTTGTGATTGAAGCTGCAGAAAATGTTAAAGGTTTTGTCAATGTTGCTGGTATCCAATCTCCTGGTTTGGCCTCATCAACAGCTATTGCTGATTATACAGCAGAAATTCTTGCTGATGAAGGATTAAAGCTCTCTGAGAAAAAGGATTATATTGAAACCAGAGAAGAACCAGTTAGATTTTATGAGATGACAAATAAGGAAAGAGCCAAAATGGTAGGCAAAAATAAAGATTACGGTCAGATTATCTGCCGCTGTGAAACTGTATCCTACAAAGAAATAGTAGATGCAATTAACAGTCCAGTTGGTGCCAGAACAGTAAATGCAGTAAAACGCAGAACCAGAGCTGGAGCTGGAAGATGTCAGGGAGGATTCTGTGGACCAAGGGTAGTAGATATTATAGCTCAGGAGCTTGGAATTGATCCGACTGAAGTTAAACAGGAGGAAGGGAATTCTCAAATTTTAGAATATAAAATTAAAGAATTACTGGGAAGTAAGGTGATGGATAATGCATAAAGTGAAAAAAGATTTAGTAGTTATTGGTGGCGGTCCAGCTGGACTGGCAGCAGCTAAAACTGCTTATGATGATGGAATTAAAGATGTAATGATCCTCGAAAGAGACTTTGAACTTGGTGGAATTTTACCTCAGTGTATTCATAATGGATTTGGTCTGCATCATTTTAAAGAAGAGCTTACTGGTCCCGAATATGCCCAGCGTTTTATCAATGATGTTGAAGAAAGAGATATTGAAGTAAAATTGGACACCATGGTTTTAGATGTTACAAAAGATAGAAAAGTTTATGCAATGAATAAAAAAGAAGGTTTTCTGGAAATAGAGGCTAAAGCAGTTGTCTTAGCAATGGGCTGTCGGGAAAGAACTGCTGGTGCTATTGGAATTCCAGGCACAAGACCGGCTGGAGTATTAACTGCTGGAACAGCTCAGCGTTATACAAATATTGAGGGCTTTGTTCCGGGAAAAGAGGTAGTAATTCTCGGCTCAGGGGATATTGGATTAATTATGGCCCGAAGGATGAAATTAGAGGGTGCTGATGTGAAAGCAGTCTGTGAACTACTTCCTTATACTGGTGGATTGACCAGAAACGTTGTTCAGTGTCTGGAAGACTATGATATCCCACTGATGCTTAATCATACAGTAACTGCAATTAAAGGTGAAGGAAGATTAGAAGCTGTTGAAATTTCTGAGGTAGATGAAAATCTTAAACCTATACCAGAAACTGCTAAAACAATTAAAGCAGATACTCTACTTTTATCTGTTGGTTTGATTCCTGAAAATGAACTTTCCAAAAAGGCTGATGTAGTTCTTGATGATCGGACAGGTGGCCCAATTGTAAACGAAGGTCGAGAAACAAATATCGAAGGAATTTTTGCCTGTGGTAATGTACTTCATGTTCATGATTTAGTTGACTGGGTTACCGAAGAGTCTCAGATTGCAGGAAAACATGCAGCTAAATATATCAAAGATAATTATGAAAAAACCGGAAGGTGTGCAGAAGTAAAAGCAGGTAAAAATGTAAGTTATGTTATTCCACAAAAAATTGAACTTGAGGCTGGAGATCGCAAACGCATTCCCTTATATATGAGAGTGTCAACTCCTTTAACAGCTGTTGATATAAATCTTTATGCAGACGGTGAGAAGTTATATTCTTTCTCTGAACCCTTTGCAAAGCCTGGAGAAATGATCAGTGTACCACTTGCGCAAAAAACTCTTGATGATTTAGGTAATTTAGATGAAATAAAGGTTGATATTATCGAAAAGGAGGGAAATTAAATGATTGAAACAAAAACCCTCACCTGTGTAGCCTGTCCTAAAGGCTGTGAAGTAACAGTTGAGTACGAAGGTAATGAGATAATTGAAATTAAAGGAAATGCCTGTCCTCAGGGACAGAGCTATGCTGAAGAAGAAATAGTAGCGCCAACCAGGATTTTACCAACCACAATTAAAGTTAAAAATGGAGCCTTAGCTCTCTGTCCTGTAAAAACCACAAAACAGATTCCACTAGAAAATATGTTTGAGGCAATGGAGATTATAGGAAATAAGGTAATTGAGGCCCCAATAAGTATGGGGGATGTTTTTATAGAAAATATTTTAGATACGGGAGCCGATATTGTAGCAACTAGAGATATGCCAGCAGAAATTAAATAAGAGTATTTTTATTGATACCAGAAGGTTTTCATTTAATCTTCTGGTATTTTCCTATTATTTTATTAATTAATCTCTATAAATAAGCAGGATTTTAGCTTTTTAAATCAAATTATATTATAGAGGGTTCAAATTAATAAACAAATATAAATAATAGGGGATGTTGCTTGTGCTCAAAAATATGGATTTAAAATGGAAGATAAGCATTATTTTAACAATAATTGTAATAGCGGTTATGTCTGCAGTTTCATTTTTTACTTATAGTTATACTCAGACTATAATGTCAAATCAGATTGACCAGAGAATTGATTTAATCAGGCAGAATCAGAGAGAAGAAATACTAAGTAACTTAAACCGACTCAAAGAACGAACTGATTATTTTGCCAGTTTTGAGGATGTCTACAATCTGGTTAATATGAGTAATTATTATGTTGAGGACGGAGAATTAATTGATCTAGCTGGTGGTGGCTGGTTGAGTACTTTTACAAATAGAGCTAATTTGCTGAAGGATAATAATCGAATGTTTGATGAAACTCAATTTTCCTATGTTACAACAGCAGATGGTATAGTTTTAGTTGATTCAAGGATAGAAGGGGAAAATAATATTTATGATTATGCTGGAAAAGCAATGCCGGAAGATCAGTTTAAGAATATCTCCAGTGAAGAAGTACATATTATAAATGGGGAACCTCATGTATTATTTGGATCTGAGATTAAAAAAGAAACAGCTGAAGGAGAAGAAGTAATAGGTTATTATGTAATGGCCACAAATCTTGAAGTTTTTTACAGTGAGACTCTGGAATCACTGGAGAATGTTTCTGCTTTCAGCCTTGTAAATAATAATGGGTATATTTTGAGTAGTTTTGATAAATCACTAATGGGATCAAAGATTGAAGATCAGTGGTTTACAGAACAGATTAACAGTCAGCAGGAATCTGCAGTTAGAGTAGGTGATAGTAGAACACAGTATTTTGATCAGATTAGTGAAAAATATGGTATTTATATGGCGATTGATGTGCCTCAGGAAGTAATTAATGGTCCAGTTAATAATATTAGAAATATAATATTAATTATTGCTCTTATTGGAGTAGTTATTTTATTTGTAGCAAATTATTTACTATTAAACTGGCAGTTAAGACCTCTAAAAACTTTAATTGAGGCCTTTAATAAGCTGGCTTCAGGTAATTTAAATAATGAAGTGTTGTTAAATGAGAGTACTGATAAGGATGATGAGATAGGGAAGTTGAGTAAAGCTTTTAATAATATGGTTCAAGAGTTCAAAAAAGTTATTCTAAATATAAATCAGGCATCAGATGAGGTAGAAGAATCTTCAAGTTATCTAAAAGAAGTTTCAACAGAAGTTGGAGATGTTTCAACTCAGGTCGCTCAATCAATTAATGATGTTGCTTCTGGTGCAGATGATCAGGCGGCAAGTGTTGATAATATTAATCAACAGATTAAAACTCTGGCAGCTGATATTGATAAATTAAAAGAGTCAAATCAGGAAGTGGAATCACTTGCTGAAGAGATGGAAACAGCTGCTGCAGGTGGAAAGACAGAAATGGATAGAGTCAGCAGTCAGATGGCAAAGATTAGAAATGCTATTCAGGAAGTCGCTTCTGGAATCTCAAATTTAGAAACTATATCCAATGAAATAGATGAGATTTTAAATATTATAAATAACATTGCTGAGCAGACGAATTTACTTGCTTTAAATGCTGCAATCGAGGCGGCAAGAGCTGGAGAAGCAGGGCGAGGGTTTTCTGTAGTAGCTGATGAGATCAGAGAACTGGCGGAAGAATCAGTTAATTCAGCTGGAGAAATCAGGAAACTTGTAGAAGATGTAAAAGTGGAAACTCAAACTGCAAGCTCTAGGATGGATGATGGGCTTGAAGAAATTAAGAATGGAGAAAATGTTGTCAGCAGTGCTGAAGATTCTTTTGCTGACATAGAAAATAAAATTAAAAATGCTTCTACAGGTATAGAGTCTTCAATTAAAATAGTAGCAGACGTGGATAGCTATACTGAAAAAATTGTGCGGGAAGTCGGAGAAATTGCAAGTATTTCTGAGGAAACTTCTGCTAATACTGAAGAGGTAGCAGCAGCCAGTCAGGAACAAAATGCTTCAATTGAGGAAATCACTTCACTCGCGGACTCTTTAGCTGATATGGCATCAAATTTAAATCAACTGGTAAATCGATTTGATTTAAGTTCATAAATTAATTATTAAATGCTCCCGGTCAGCTGACTGGGAGTTTTCTTAAGGGAGGAAAATATTTGAAACATTTAGCTGGTTATTTTACAAAATACCCCATCATTCCGGCTGTACGTAAAATTAAAGATCTGAAGCGGGCAATGGATATTAAGGAGTCAGTTTTAATTTTTTTACTAACTGGTTCAATTTTTGATCTTAAAAAATCAATGAAAATGGCACACTCTAAAGATAAAATTTTAATGGTAAATATTGACCTTGTTAGTGGGATTGCTCACGATAAAGAGGGAATTAAATATCTGGCAGATAATGATTTGTGTGATGGAATAATTTCTACAAAAGGATATTTAATTAAAGAAGCCTCCAAGCATGGTTTAATGACAATCCAAAGAGTTTTTTTACTGGACTCAGCCTCTCTAATTAGTGCGGAAAAATCGCTTAACCCGAGAGCTGTTGATGCGGTTGAAATTTTGCCGGGAATTGCAGCCCCCTATTTTATCGAAAAACAAAAAAATAGTAAATATGAATACCCTGTAATTGCAGGTGGTTTAATCAAGAGTAAAAAAGAGGTTATTGAGTTAAAAGAAAAAGGTGTTTTTGCAGTCTCAACAAGTGATTATCAGTTATGGAATTTCAATTAGGAGGGGTGGTGTAGATGGGTAAAAAATTAATTAATGATCCCGAAAAGGTTGTGCAGGAGATGATTGAAGGGATAGTAATGGCCAGTAATCAGCGCCTGGAAAAACTGGATGGATATAATATTATTGTTAGAAAAGATGCTCCCATAGAAAAAGTTGCTTTGATCAGTGGGGGTGGCAGTGGCCATGAGCCAGCTCATGCAGCCTATGTTGGAGAAGGAATGCTTGATGCTGCTGTTGCTGGAGATGTTTTCACATCTCCTACTCCGGATGCTATTTTTGAGGCAGTGAAGGCAGTTGACAGCGGTAATGGCGTTCTTCTAATTATTAAAAATTACACTGGAGACTTAATGAATTTTGAAATGGCTGCTGAAATGGCTGAAGCAGAGGGAATAGAAGTTGATCAGGTTGTTGTTAATGATGATGTAGCAGTAGAAGACAGTCTTTATACAACAGGAAGGCGTGGGGTGGCTGGAACTGTCTTTGTTCATAAAATTGCTGGCGCAAAATCAGCTCAGGGGGCTGCACTTAAAGAAGTTAAGCGAACTGCAGAAAAGGTTATTAAAAATGTAAGAACAAAGGGAGTTGCTATCAATCCCTGTCAACTTCCAGCTGCAGAAAAAAGTACTTTTAGTCTGGCTGAAGATGAGATGGAAATGGGGATTGGGATCCATGGTGAACCCGGGACTGAAAAAATGAAAATAAAGAAAGTGGATCAGATTGTTGACTCTTTACTGGAAGATATTCTAATTGATTTAAAAGTGAAATCAGATGACAGAGTCGCCCTAATGGTAAATGGTATGGGGGGAACTCCACTAATGGAGCTTTACATCGCAAATAGAAGAGCAAATCAATTTTTAGAGAGTAAAGGGGTAGAAATTTACAAAAACTATGTGGGAGAATTTATGACTTCGCTTGAGATGGAAGGTCTTTCCTTAACAATTTTAAAATTAGACGAGGATTTAATTGATTTATTAACAGCAGAAACTGAAATTAACTTATTAAAATAGAATTGGGGTAAAGATATGGCTAGAAAAACAAAAGAGCTTTTTTTAAAAACGGCAGATGTAATAATCGAAAATAAAAGTTACTTAACCGAACTGGATGCAGCTATTGGTGATGGGGACCATGGAGTTAATCTTGCCAGAGGTTTTAAAAAACTGAAAGAAAAACTTGAGACCGAAAGTTTCGAAAGTAGAAGTGAATTATTTAAATTAACTGCAATGACTCTTATATCTAATGTTGGTGGAGCTTCAGGTCCACTGTATGGCACAGCTTTTTTAAATATTTCTAAGGTTATTTCAGAATATGAACTCAGCCTGGATGATTTAATAGAAGTTTCCGAAGAAGCTATTGCCGGGATTCAAAAAAGAGGTAAGGCAGAAGCAGGAGAAAAAACAATGCTGGATACTATTATTCCCGCAGCAGAATCTCTAAAAAATAGTCGTGCAAATAATCTTGATTTAAATACAGCTTTAAATAATTGTCTTAAGGCAGCAGCAGAAGGAATGGAAAACACAGTTGAAATGCAGGCTACAAAGGGTAGAGCAAGTTATCTTGGAGAAAGAAGTATAGGTCACCAGGATCCTGGAGCTACTTCCGCTTATTTAATGATTAAAACTTTTATAGAAAATTTTTTAAAATAATAATTTGAGGTGTAGACATGGTCAATATTTTAATAATATCCCACAGTTTTAAAATAGCTGAAGGTACTAAAGAACTGGCTGAAGAGATGAAGCAGGCTGATATTGATATTCAGATAGCTGGAGGAACCAGTGGTGGAAAGCTTGGAACTGATGCTGATTTGATTCAGGAAAAATTAGAAAGTATGGATTCAGAGGATGGTATTGTAGTTCTGGCTGATCTTGGGAGTGCGGTAATGAGTTTTAAGATGGTAAAAGAATGGCTGCCAGAACTAAAACAAAAGAAGATCAAGTTGGCTGATGCTCCTCTTGTAGAAGGGGCAGTTTTAGGTGCTGTTGAAGCAAGTTTGGGCAAAACACTGGATGAAGTACTGGCGGCAATCGAAAAAAAATCGATCATAAATAAAAATAATTTGTAAAAAAGGATGAAATTTAGGTAAGATTTATGTTAAAATATATAAATGAGTAGTATTAATAAAAAATTTTGAAAGGATGATCAGATTGGTAGAAGAAAAGAAGGTTATAATCACTAATAAGACCGGTCTGCACGCCCGGCCTGCAGCTCAATTTGTGCAGAAAGCAGGTAAATTTGATTCAAAAATTGAAATAGTTTTTGAAGAAAAAGAGGTTAATGCAAAGAGTATTATGGGTGTAATGAGCCTGGGAGTAGGAAAAGGAAATGAAATTACTGTTAGAGCAGATGGTGCTGATGCCGATAAAGCAGTAAAAGAACTTGTTGATTTCATTGAGGTTGAAATGGCAAAGGAGGACGAATAGTGATTTTATTGGAAGGAATTGCTGCTTCCCCTGGTATTGCTATTGGAAAATCATTACTCAAACTAGAGAAAGAAATTGAAATTGATAAAGAGAATATTGCTGATGAACAGGTAGAGCAGGAAATTGAGAAGTTACATGATGCTCTAACTGAATCAAAAAAACAACTAGAACAGCTGAAAGAAGAAACTGCTGAAAAACTCGGTGAGGAAAAGGCAGAAATCTTTGCTGCTCATCTGATGATTTTAGATGACCCCGAGGTAATTCCTGCATTCGAAAATAAGATCAAAGATAATAAGCTGAATGCAGCTGCAGCGGTAAAAGAAGTTATTGACGAATTTGCGGCAATGTTTGCAGCAATGGATGACGAATACTTGAGAGAACGTGGTTCTGATATCAAAGATGTTGGTATGAGAGTTATTAAAAATTTACTTGGTATTGAAGATATAGCTGATAAAATGGACGACGAAGTTATTATAATTGCTGAGGATCTGACACCTTCTGATACAGCTCAGCTGGATACCGATAAGGTTTTAGCTTTTGTAACTAAGGAAGGTTCTAGAACATCTCACTCAGCTATTATGGCCCGCTCGCTGGGGATTCCTTCAGTTGTAGGAGTTGGCAGTGAGTTAATTGAAAAGGCTGAGAATGGAATGGAAATTATTGTAGATGGAAATAGCGGTAATATTTACTTTAACCCTGATCAATCTACACTGGACGAATATGAAGTTAAATTAGAGGAATATGAAGCTGAACAGGAGAGACTTAAGGCTTTTAAAGATAAAAAAGCAGAAACACAGGATGGTCACCGGGTAGAAGTTGTCGGCAACATGGGTAATCTAAAAGATGTAGATCCTATTCTTGTCAACGGTGGCGAAGGTGTTGGTCTTTTCCGCAGTGAATTCTTATATATGGATCGTGATGAACTTCCAACTGAAGAAGAGCAGTTTAAGGTATATAAAGATGTTGCAGAAAAAATGGGAGATAGACCGGTAGTTATTAGAACTCTTGATGTGGGTGGAGATAAAGAGCTGCCATATTTAGACTTTCCCGAAGAAATGAATCCATTTTTAGG
>NZ_QBLR01000077.1:0-14292 GCF_003070835.1 Halanaerobium sp.
TTATTTAAATTAAGACTAAATATTTGATTTTAATAGATTGAAATGATTTTTTAACGGCAAAAACCTAAAAAGAACCACTTTAACTATTTACTTGCCGAATTCAAGTTAAAATAAAATGTAGGACTTAAAAATATCAGATTAAATTTTTAAGATAAATTAAAAATTGTTGCCTGGATAAACCTGGAGGAAAAGAGGTGTTTTAATGATTTTCAAAAATAAATTTTTGGTAATTTTTGTTTTAACAATAATTTTAATTACTTTTTCTGCTGGTCTATCAGCTCAGCAATTGAGTGGGGAGAAAAATGCTGGAGTTACGGAGATTAAGGAAGAATTAAATAGCAGTATAATTTTTATCATGGCTCTAATTTTGATTCTTGTCTTATTATTCATCTGGGAGCCGATGCCGATCAGTCTAATGGCAGTTTTAGTTCCGATTGCTCTGACTATTTTTAGCGATCTGTCGCAAATGACAGTTGAAGATGCACTGTCTGGCTTTGGTAATCCGGCAACAATTACTGTTATGGCAATGTTTGTTTTCAGTGCCGGTATTCAGCGCAGTGGAGCAGTTCAGCTTTTAGGTGATCGAATCTCTAAGCTGACCGGTAAAAATCCTAAAAGGCAGATAACTTTAATTTCAGCGCTGACGGGGTCAACATCTGCAGTTATCAATAATACTCCGGTTGTTGCTGCTCTGATTCCAATGGTCAGGGAACTGGGGCGTAAAACAGATGTCTCACCTTCTAAACTGCTGATTCCTCTATCTTATGCAGCTATGCTGGGGGGAACGGTAACTTTAATTGGTACTTCCACTAATCTGCTTGCCAGTCAGGTATCTGAAAGAATGCTGGGCCACCCTTTTTCAATGTTCGAATTTTCGCTTTTAGGATTGATTGTCTTATTTATTGGTATTGTTTATTTGCTTACGGTGGGCTATAAATTAACTCCAGCCAGATTGGAAGTTGAAGATGATTTAACAGATGAGTATGAAATGCGCTCCTATCTGACAGAAGTGTTAGTTGGAGAAGACTGCAGCTTTGTTGGTAAGAGTTTTGACGAAATAGCTGAAAATAAGGATTTAGATTATGATATAATCAGGATAATCCGCAATGGCAAACAGTTTATGGAGCCCCTAAATGCAAAGACTGTAAGGGTAGGTGACCATTTAATTATTCGAGCAAAGCAGGATACACTGCTGGAATTAACCAACAGCAAGGGGATGAAAACTCTGCCGGAAATGGTGGTTGATGATGATTCAATTGAACAGCCGCTGGCAGGTGAAACTCTGGTTGAGGTTGTGGTTCCTGCCCATTCTTTTTTGGTCAATAAAACTTTAAAGGAAATCAACTTTTTGGAAAGATATGACTGTAATGTTCTCGCTTTGCGGCGTGGGGAAGAACTGACCCATCAGAGAATGGAAGATTATCGCTTCCAGCCGGGAGATCTTCTGCTTTTACTGAGTACAGAAAAAACTTTAAACAGGCTGCGTAAAAACAGTAATTTTATTATTGATCGAGAATATGATCCTAATTTATTTGACCGCAAGAAAATGTATATTTCGCTGGCAGTACTTGTTTTTTTTATCGGCTCAGTATCACTGGGAATAATTCCGGTGGCAATTGCTGCTTTAAGCGGGGCCTTTTTAATGGCCTTCAGCGGCTGTATTAATAAAAACGATTTTTTTAATGCAATTGACTGGGAGGTATATTTTCTGCTTTCAGGCTTAATTCCAATGGGGATGGCAATAGAGAGATCAGGGACAGCTGCCTATATTGCTGCTCAAATTAATAATTTAGCAGCAATATTTCAGCCGATATTTATTTTAATGATTATTTATCTGCTGACTTCACTTTTAACAAATCTGATCAGCAATAATGCCAGTGTACTTTTGATGCTTCCGATTGCTGTAGGTACTGCTGAACAGCTGGGAATCAACCCCTTTGCCTTTGTTATCACAACAACTTTTGCAGCCAGTGCCGCCTTTGCCAGTCCTGTAGGCTACCAGACAAACCTGATGGTTTACAGTTCCGGCGGCTTTAAGTTTAAAGACTTTATTATTGTTGGTGCTCCCCTGCAGATTCTGCTGACAGTAATAGTACCGCTTCTGGTCAAAATGATCTGGGGTTTTTAGCTGCTTAGTTTAATAAAATTGAATAGATTATTGTTAGAGCTGAAGCAGCCATTTTGAAATCCGGTTGTTTTGGCTCTTTTTTATTCTTTTATTAATTTATTTAATATTTTTATTAAAATAATTAATTTTTTTAAAAAATACTTTATAAATATTAATTTTAGGTTTATAATATTAAATAAGAGAAAGGGGTTGAGTTAAATGGCATATCCAATTCCGGCTAAATGTCCCACCTGTGAGGGGAAATTGAATGTAACTGAATTAAGATGTAATAACTGTCAGACCAAAATTAGCGGAGATTTTTACTTAGATGAGCTTTTCCAATTAAATTATGAGCAGCAGCAGTTTTTAAAGGTCTTTATTAAAACCAGAGGTAATATCAAGAATATGGAAAAAGAGCTTGAGATGTCCTACCCGACAGTCAGAAATAAGCTGAATGAATTGATTAAGTCCTTAGGCTATGAAGATGATTTTGCTGAAGAAGAGCAGCAGGAAAAAAGGAGAGAGATTCTAGATTTATTGGAAGCGGGAGAAATTGAAGCAGTGGAAGCAGCACAGAGGTTGAAAGAAATTTAATTTAGGATTCTAATTTTGAGAGATAATTTTTTAAGTTTCTATTGTTTGCTTAGAATTATAAACTATTAAAATTTAAAGGGAGCTGAAAAATGATGAATGAAGAAAAAATGAGGATTTTGGAAATGCTGCAGGACGGAAAAATTAATGCTGAAGAGACTGAAAAACTACTGGCAGCTTTAGGTGAAGAAGAAAGTGGCCAGACGGGCGCGCTTCAGTTAAAAAACAGAGAAAGGACCGAGAAATCAGATTCTAAAGAGGGGAATAAGAGACACTTGCGAATAATTGTCAATGAAACTGGTAAAGAAAAGGTTAATATGTCACTGCCTCTCGGAATAGCAAAGAGTATCTTAAATTTTGTACCTCAGTCAGCAAAAGATAAGATGGCTGAAAAGGATATTGATTTAAATGCTCTGACCAAAACTATTGACGACCTTTCTGAAGAAAAAGAAATTCTAAGGGTTGATGATGAAGGAGAGACTGTGATTATTAGAGTTGAGTAAAAAAAGTGATGACAGATTTTGGTTTAATTCAAATTGTAAATATGTCATTTTAATGATATAATTATGACATGATAAACAAGAGGAGTTGATAATATGCCTCAAATTAAACCGATAAAAGAATTGAGAAATACTAAAGAAATATCTGAAATCTGTCACCAAAGTAATGAACCAATTTTTATTACTAAAAACGGATATGGAGATCTTGTTGTAATGAGTGTTGAGACTTATGATAGATCAATTGCTAAATTAGATTTATATCAGAAATTAGCAGAAGCAGAAAATGAAATAAAAGATGGGGCAGAATTACTGGATGGCGAAGAGGTTTTCTCAGAACTAAGGGAAAAGTATGGAAAAGAATGATTATAGCTTAAAAATTACGAAACAGGCTTATAATGATTTAGACAATGCCTTTTATTTAATCAATGAAGATAAAAAGGATGTTGTAATTATGAGATTTTTGTCCGGGAAACAGAAGTATCAGGATTTTATTTGATTAATCTCAATTTCTATTGTATAATACAGCTAGATAGAGATCTCTACATGACTAGATTTTAAAACTAAAGACTGGGGAGCCAAACTGGAGGCTGAGAGGATGAGTAATCATCGACCCACAGACCTGATCCTGGTAATGCAGGCGTAGGTAGCTATATAAAGATCTTAAACCCTCCGGTTTGTTCCTCACAAATCAGGAGGGTTTTTATTATGCAGAATAAATTTTCAACAAGAATGCTGGCTGAGATTGGAGTTGCGGTGGCTTTAGCAGTGGTGCTTAATTTTCTCAAACTCTGGCGGATGCCTCAGGGTGGTTCCATCAGTTTGGAGATGCTGCCTGTTTTAGTGATTGCCTTTCGCTGGGGAGCTGGTGCCGGTATGTTTAGTGGACTGGCCTATGGACTGCTGCAGCTGATGTTTGGAGCCTATATTATCCACCCGGTACAGCTGATTATGGATTATCCTTTACCTTATATGGTTTTAGGGGTAGCAGGAATGTTTAAGATCAGAAAAGACAAGATTATTCAGCCTCTTAAAATGTTCTGGGCAGTGGTAGTGGCCTCGGCATTAAGGTTAATTGTTCACATTATATCAGGAGTTATCTTTTTTAGCAGTTATGCGCCAGAAGGCCAGAATGTCTGGGTATACTCCACAGTTTATAATGCGACATTTTTGATTCCAACAACTATAGTAACCTATATTGTGCTGATAATGGTAATGAAGGCACTGGAAAACAAATAATGTCGAGTTCGCAAAACTAGTAAGTTAAAAAATTAAGCTTTAATCAGAAAATTGAATATTGACAGGGGAGCCTTTTGGTTGAGATAAAGCAGATGCTTTGACCCTTTGGACCTGATCTGGATAATACCAGCGAAGGGAGTTGTGCGGAGTGATTATTTAAATAATTGCTTAAGTTATTAAACACAGTTTCCTTAGTTGGGAGGCTGTGTTTTTTGTTTTTATATGAAACTTTATTTTCAAAAGCAAGAGTAGAATCAAAAAAATATAATTAAAAATAATTTAAAATAAAAGGAGCTGACGATTATGACTCAGGTAACAAGAGCAAAAAATGGTGAGATAAGCGCAGAAATGAGACTGGCAGCAGTAAATGAAGGGGTTAGTGCAGAATATATCAGAGACAAAGTGGCGACTGGAAGGATAGTGATTCCGGCAAATGTAAATCACAGTAAGCTGGAAGCTGTAGCCTTTGGTCAGGGTTTAAAAACGAAGGTTAATGCTAATTTTGGAACTTCTGAAGACTATGATCAGCTTGAGAATGAATTAGAAAAATTAAAAGCAGCTGTTGAGGCTGGTGCAGACGCGGTGATGGACCTCTCAACTGGAGATAAAATTAAAGAAACCAGAGAGGCAATTTTAAACAATTCAAAACTGCCGGTAGGAACAGTGCCTATTTACCAGGCAGCTGTAGAAACGGTAAAGTCCGGCCGGGGAATAATAGAAATGGAAGTTGAAGAATTATTTGGAGTGATTGCAGATCAGGCTGAAGAAGGAGTCGATTTTATTACAGTTCACTGTGGTCTGACTTTAGAAACTCTAAGGCATCTGGCAGCTGAAGGGAGAGTAACTGATATTGTCAGCCGGGGTGGTTCGTTTATGGCAGCCTGGATGCTGCATAATGATCAGGAAAACCCACTTTTTGAGTATTATGACCGTCTCTTAGAAATTTGTTATAAAAATGATGTAACTTTAAGTCTGGGGGATGCCCTCCGTCCGGGCAGTCTGGCAGATGCAACAGATCGAGCTCAGATCCATGAACTTTTAGTGCTGGGTGAACTGGTAGATCGAGCTAGAGAAGCAGATGTTCAGGTAATGGTAGAGGGACCTGGACATGTACCCTATGATCAGATTGAAACAAATATTAAACTGCAGAAAGAACTCTGTAAAGAAGCTCCATTTTATGTTCTGGGACCTTTAGTTACAGATATTGCAGCAGGCTATGATCATATTACAGCTGCTATTGGTGGTACTGCAGCGGCAGCGGCGGGAGCTGATTTTCTCTGTTATGTGACCCCGGCTGAACATATTGGTTTACCTGATATTGAAGATGTGCGAGAAGGAGTTATTGCCTGCAAAATTGCAGCTCATGCAGCCGATATTGCCAAAGGAGTTAAGGGAGCAAAAGAGCGAGATAATAAGATGGCAAGAGCCAGGAAGAAACTAGACTGGGAAAAACAAATTGAGCTGGCCCTGGCTCCGGAGAAATTGAGAGAGTCAAGAAAAGAACATAATCAGTCTTTAAAAGCAGAAGATGCCTGTACAATGTGCGGTTCTTATTGTGCGATGAAAATAGTAGACAAACAATTAAAGTAAATATCAAATTAATTCTGAAAGGATGATTAAGATGGATAATAAAAAACTGACTTTTTCTGCACTTTTAATTGCTCTGGGAACAATGACCGGACACTTAATTTATATTCCGGTGGGAGTGGCAAAAGCTTTTCCGGTCCAGCATTTGATTAACATTTTATCTGCTGTTTTACTGGGTCCAGCCTATGTAGTTTGGAATGCTTTTGCAATTTCTCTGCTCAGAAATATGCTGGGTACCGGTTCTCTGCTGGCCTTTCCGGGCAGTATGATTGGGGCCTTAATAGCCGGATTGCTTTATCAAAAGTTTAAAGAACAGCGCTGGGCACTGGCAGGAGAGTTAATTGGTACAGGCCTCCTGGGAGCAGTAGCCGCCTATCCGATTGCCCGCTTTTTGATGGGCAGCAGTTCTGCAGTCTTTTTCTTTGTCATTCCTTTTTCCTTGAGTGCAGCTGGAGGGGCAGTTATTGCCTATTTATTCTTAAAAGCTGTGGAAAAGGCTGACAGCTTAACATTTATTGAAGATTTAAACTAATACTTAAAGATAGAAAAATGACTGAATAAATTTTAAGATTGGTTAATTAAATTAAGCGAACAAAAGGAGCTGATAAATTTGAAAAAGGTGTTAACAATTGCCGGTTCTGATTCTGGTGGTGGTGCCGGAATTCAGGCTGATTTGAAAACGATGACTGTTCATCAGGTTTATGGTGCTTCTGTAATTACTGCAGTTACAGCTCAGAATACTCTGGGAGTTCAGGATGTTAAAACTCTTTCTGTGACAGCTGTAGCTTCTCAGCTGGAATCAGTTTTAAGAGATATAGAGTTTTCTGCCCTGAAAACTGGGATGCTGGCCAATAGTAAAATTATTGCAGAAGTAGCTCTAAAAATCAAAGAATATTCCCTTTCCAATCTGGTAGTGGATCCGGTTATGGTAGCCACCAGTGGAGATCTGCTTTTAGAACCAGAAGCAGTAACGACCTATCAGGAAAAACTTTTTCCACTGGCAGAAATTATTACCCCCAATCTGCATGAGGCCCGGGTGCTGACCGGAGCTGCTCCAGAAGAAGCTGTTGATCCTCATTATCTGGCAGAAGAATTGATCAAATACGGCAGCAGCTATGTTCTGATTAAAGGCGGCCACAGCAGTAAAGAAAAGAAGCTGCAGAAGGCTGGTGATCTGCTCTATGATGGCAGTCAGTTTATTGAATTTGAAGCAGATTATATTCCAAGCAGCAATACTCACGGGACGGGCTGTACACTGTCCGCTGCAATTGCTTCCAATCTGGCCCGGGGAATGAAGATGGAAAAAGCAGTGGGACAGGCAAAAGAGTTTATCACCGGAGCCATCAAAAATTATTTTCCTGTTGGTCAGGGTAATAGCCCGGTTAATCATCTCTGGCAGCTTCAAAATCAGAGTAATAATCAGCAGCAGAGTGATAATCCACTTATTAGTTCTCTTAAGTTTATCTAGCAGTAAGAGAAAATATCTGAGGAGGTAAAAATAAAAATGTTAAACTGGGATCTTTACTTAATTACAGAAGAAAGTTTATCAGCAGGCAGAAAATCTATAGAAGTTGTTAAAGAAGCAGCAGCTGCCGGAGTGGATGTAATTCAGCTGCGGGAAAAAAATCTGTCTTTGAGAGAAAAATTCCAGCTGGGAAAGCAGGTTAAAAAAATATGCCGCCAGTATGGAATTAATTTTATAGTCAATGATCGGGTAGATCTGGCCCAGGCTCTAGATGCAGATGGGGTTCATCTGGGGCAGAGCGACCTGCCTCTGCGGTCTGCTCGCAAAATCCTGGGGCCGGATAAAATTATTGGCCTTTCTGCCTGGCTCAATCAGGAAATCACAGCTGCTGAGGATGATGGTGCTGATTATCTGGGAGTGGGAGCAATTTTTGAAACTAAATCTAAGCAGCTTAACCCAGATAAAAATGGAATTGGCCTGCAGAAATTGGCTGAAATTAGAAAAAATACTGATTTACCGCTGATAGCAATTGGAGGCCTGAATAAAAACAATGCGGCTCAGGTAATTAAAAATGGAGCTGATTGTATTTCGGTGATCACAGCTCTGACAAAGGCGGAAAGAATAGAAAATGAGGCTCTAGAATTTAAAAAAATTATCAGAGAGGCAAAAAGACAGAGGAGGGCGTTAAATTGTCAGCAGAAAATAATAAAACTGCAGCAGAATTCTCTCAAAACTGGAAGCTAATAAAAAAGACGATCAATTCAGAAAAACCATTAATTCATCATATTACCAATAATGTAACTGTTAATGACTGTGCTAATCTAACACTTAACTGGGGAGCTCTGCCGGTGATGGCCCCGGCAGCAGAAGAGTCAGCTCAGATGGTGGAAAATGCTTCTGCTTTAGTTCTGAACCTGGGTACAATTTCTTCCATTCAGCTGGAATCGATGCTGCAGGCTGGAAGGAGAGCAAATCAACTGGAGATCCCCATCATTTTAGATCCGGTTGGAGTTGGAGCTACGAAATTTAGAACTGATGCTGCTCAACAAATATTGTCTGAGTTAAAAATAGCCCTGATCAAAGGAAATAAAGGAGAAATTTCCTTACTGGCCGGGAAGACAGCGGAGGTTAAAGGTGTAGAGTCGATAGGAGAATATGAAGAGATAGCAGAAAATGCATCGCTGCTGGCTCAGAGATTGGATACAGCTGTTGTGGTCAGTTCGGACACAGATTTAATTGCTGAGGGCAGTCAGCTGGCAGAAATAAATCGAGGTCACCCACTAATGGGAGAAGTTGTGGGTACTGGCTGTATGCTGGGCTCAACTCTGGCGGTTTTTGCTGCAACAGCCAAAAACTCAGGTCTATCTTTATTTGAAGCAGCTAAAACAGCAGTCTATTATTACTCTCTTGCCGGCGAAAAAGCAGCAGCAAAAGAAAATACTCCAGCCAGATTTAAAATAGAATTTATGGATCAAATTTATTTATTAGGGTAGTTTTATTATTTCCAATATATTATTTATTTCCATTATAATTTTTTCAAACTAAGCCAGTCCCGGTCCAGGGCTGGCTATTTTCCATCTAAAACCCCTTATGCCATTGCAAAAAACTTCTAGAAAAGATAAAATAAAATTAACTAAAAATTAAAACTAATTAACTGGAGGCGGATTTAATGTCCGAATTTATAAATAACAGTGAGCAGCGGGTTCAGCAGTTACTAGAATTTTCGATGGGAATGATGGCAGGAAAAAATGGTAAAGAGCTGATTGATCAATATCAGGAAGCAATAGAAAATGTAACTCCTCATGATATGATTGCTATGGAGGATTTACAGATCAAAAAAGGTGTCAAACCGTCTGAGATCAAAGAGGATATAGAAAAAATCATGAATGTCTTAAATCCACATCTGGAAAAATATGAGTGGGATAAGCCGGAAGCGGGCCACCCTCTTTATTATTTAATGCAGGAAAATCGGGAACTGGAAAAACTGCTGCGAAAATTTAAGGACAATATAAAAAGGATAGAATTTGATTCAGAAACAGTAAAGGAAGAGGAAATTGAAA
The DNA here is from genome assembly GCF_003070835.1 of Halanaerobium sp. Taxonomy (NCBI): domain Bacteria; kingdom Bacillati; phylum Bacillota; class Clostridia; order Halanaerobiales; family Halanaerobiaceae; genus Halanaerobium; species Halanaerobium sp. Next base: position 9,547 of record NZ_QBLR01000077.1, read on the forward strand.
ACTTACGCAGTTTGACTATGCAGCTGCAGGAATTTGATAGACACTTTGTCAGAAAAGAAAATATTCTCTTTCCCTATCTGGAGAAAAAATGGAAGAATTATCGTCCCTTAAATGTTATGTGGTCACTGCATGATGATATCCGAAAAAATCTTAAAAAATTACTAAATTTGCTCAGTGATAGAGATAATTTTGATATGGAGATTAGACAGCTCCTGGGTGAAATTTTAATGTTAATGTACAGAATGATTTTTAAAGAGGAAAATGTAGTTTTCCCGGTAGCAATGGAAACTTTAACTCTTAAAGAATGGAAGCAAATCCAGCGAGAAAGTATGCAGATGGGCTATGTTTATATTGAACCACCGCAAAAAAACATTCTTTCTAAAAAAGACGAAAATGGAAAGAAAATAAAAAATGAAGAATCGAAACAGAAAGCCTTAAATAAACAGGGGCAGCCGGGATCTTCTGCTGAAGAAGATTCCGATTACACTCATCCAGGTTCACTGCCGGAAATGGAATCAGATACCGTGACCGGAGAAATTCCTTTAGAAGGTGTAATGCTGGGTCTGGGAACAGGTAATTTAAGCCTGGAAGAAGTAAAAATGATGATTAACAAACTGCCGCTGGACATTACCTATGTTGATCAAAATGACAGGGTTAAATTTTTTTCCAATCCGGAAGATAGATTTTTCCCGCGTTCAAAAGCGATTATCGGCCGCACAGTTAAGAACTGTCATCCACCGGAAAGTGTGCATATTGTGGAAAAAATACTGACTGCCTTTAAAGCAGGGGAAAAGGACAAAGCCCGTTTCTGGATTCAGATGCGAGGCAAATTTATTCTGATTGAATATTATGCCTTAAGAGATGAAAATGGAAATTACAGAGGCACAATTGAAGTCAGTCAGGATCTTACAGAACTTAGAGAATTAGAAGGAGAACAGAGATTGCTGGACTGGGAGTGAAAATGTTTATTCAGGTTTAATTTAACAAAGTTATTAATACTAAAAATATTTAGCAGCAGAAAGGGGCAAATTATGCAGTTTTTAATCAACAATCCACAATTCTGGCGCAGTGCTGGTTTAACGGAAGAACTTCCAGAAGAGATAGAGCTCTCACTAAAAGACGGAAAGCTGGAACTGCCGGAAATGTTAAAAGAAAAAATAGGTCTGGAAGCGGATACAGATCTTAAAATCAAGTTCAATCAGGATGGAATGTATATCGAAAGAGCTGATCCCAGACTGACAAAAGTTTATATTGAACCAACCAGTGACTGCAACTTAAACTGCAAGACCTGTGTCCGTCATTCCTGGGATGAAGAGCTGGGATTTATGGAGCTGGATGATTATAAAAAATTAATTGAAGAGTTAAAAGAATTTGACGGTTTAGAGAAAATTTCTTTCTGGGGAATTGGAGAACCACTTTTCCATCCTCAGATTGCGGAAATGATTGAGTTGGGTTCCGGACTGGGAGTTAGAACTCAGATAATCACTAATGCTCTTTTACTGGATCATAAAAAAGCAGAAGCCTTACTGGAAGCTGGTCTTGACAGTCTGGTAGTTTCGGTTGATGGAACTTCTCCAGAGACTATGGCAGATATTCGATCTGGAGCTGATCTAAAAACTGTAATTGAAAATGTGCGCAGTTTTCACAGTTTACGGGATAAAAAACAGAAAGAATGTGAAATTGGAATTGAATATGTGATTATGAAATCAAATGTGGACGAACTTAAGGATCTGCGTAAACTGGCTTTTAGAATGGGGGCTTCCTTTATATTTCTTACCAATCTGCTGCCCTATACTGAGGATATGTCAGATGAAATACTTTATTCATTTTCCATCAGCCGCTCTCAACCTGAAATCAGAACTGAACACAGACCTGAAATTTATCTGCCGCCAACTGATTTGCGAGAAGATATTATCCGTGATCTATCTGCAGTGGGAGGAAAATCAAGTTCGATCAGCACAACCCAGGTTCCATTTAATCCACATCGTGGTTACTGTAAATTTATAGAGGATGGTTCAATTGCAGTTAACTGGCAGGGAGAGATAAGCCCCTGTATTGCTTTAATGCACAGCTATGACCTCTATATTAGAGAACGAGAAAAACATATTAATAAATTTTCGCTGGGAAAAATAACAGAAGAATCGCTCTTAGAAATCTGGAATAAGGAGAAATTTAAAGATTTTCGCAAAAAAGTTAAGGAATTTCCTTTTTCTGACTGTACTCAGTGTTCGGGCTGTGAGATGTCTAAAGAAAATACAGAAGACTGCCATGGTAATGAATTTCCGGTCTGTGGAGACTGCCTCTGGGCTCGCGGAGTTATTCAGTGTCCTTGAATCAAAAAAACTAATGTGAAAAAATTAATTAAAAATGCGAAAAAAATAATTTAATGAAATTTCTTGACAACTCGATCTCTATCTTTTATAATTTAGACAACTTATTTAAATTTTCTTAATTTAGTCTAAATTCAAAAAAGGAGTGGTTAAGTAAATGGCACAGGTAAGTAGATATTTTATTCCCTCAGTTAATGTATTAGGTAAAGACACAGTTAGTGAAATTGGTGAGCATATTAAGCGTCAAAATGGTTCAAAGGCTTTAATTGTAACTGATGAAGTATTAGTTAAAATTGGTATAGTTGAAACTGTAACTGATCATCTTGAAGAAGCAGGTATAGATTTTGTTGTTTTTGATGGAGTACAGCCAAACCCTACTGTTTCTAATGTAGAGGATGGTTTAAAACTTATAGACTCCGAAAATGTTGATGTTATTGTCTCACTTGGTGGGGGAAGCTCTCATGACTGTGCTAAAGGTATTGCTACTGTTGCCACTAATGGTGGTAAAATTCAGGATTATGAGGGCTTAAATGAGCTTAATAAAGCTATTATGCCCTTAGTAGCTGTTAATACTACAGCTGGTACAGCTAGTGAAATGACTCGTTTCTGTATTATAACTGATGAAGAAAGACATATTAAAATGGCTATAGTTGACTGGAGAGTAACACCTAATGTATCAATTAATGATCCAGTATTAATGCTGGAAAAACCTCAGGCCTTAACTGCTAATACCGGCATGGATGCTCTTACTCATGCTGTAGAAGCTTATGTTTCTACTATTGCTAATCCTTTAACCGATTCAGCTGCAGAAAAAGCATTTGAATTGATTGGAGAGAATTTGCGTAAGGTTGTAGCTAATGGTTCTGACTATGAACTCAGAGAAAAAATGGCTTATGCTCAGTTTTTAGCGGGTATGGCATTCAATAATGCTTCTCTTGGTTTAGTTCACGGTATGGCACATCAGCTTGGTGGATTTTATGACCTACCACATGGTGTTTGTAATGCTATTTTACTTCCTCATGTAACAAACTTTAATAAACTTGCTAAACCAGAAAAAGTAGCTAAAATGGGTAGGTTATTAGGAGCTAAAACTGAGGGTATGACAGTTATGGAAGCAGCAGATGAAGGAATTATGGCTATTGTTGATTTAGCTGCAGACTTAGGTATACCTGGAAGCTTAGAGGAACTGGATGATGTTGATCCTAAAGACTTTGAAACCTTAGCTAAAAATGCTTTAGCTGATGCAAGTAGTGCTACTAACCCAAGACAGGCAACTGTAGAAGAAGTAATTGAAATCTTTGAAAGTGCTTACGAAGGTTTTTAATAATAGATTAATATTTAAATAAATAATTTTTAAAAATATAAGTATATTTACTTAAATATTTAGAGTAAATATACTTATATTAGCTTAATGATTACTGAGCAAAGGTTAAAACTGAACAAGAAAAACAAAAAATTAAAAAAATTAAAAAAATAAAGCAGGAAATTGAACTTTAATACTTAATAAGTAAAGTATACCTTCGAGTCCTTTTGCCTACGGAATTATCTATGGTGGCTGGACCGGGGTTGAGGAAGAAATGACTCAGCCTCCCGTGCTTGGAAAGAAGAGTAATTTTAAAGGAGGTATAATTAATGGGTAAAATTTATGAGTATCAGGTTTTGAGAGTAGACTTAACAAGGGAAGAAATTAAGCGAGAAACAATTACAGGTGAAAATGTTAAAAACTATCTTGGGGGTAGAGGTTTAGCATCAAAAATTCTCTATGATGAGATTGATCCAAAAGTTGATCCACTAAGTCCGGAGAACAAACTGATTTATGCGACTGGACTTTTAACTGGAACAGCAGCTTCTACCGGTGGCCGCTATATGGTTGTCACCAAAGGGCCTCTCACAGGGACTATTGCCAGCAGTAACTCTGGTGGATTTTTTGGAGCAGAATTAAGATTTAGTGGAAATGACATTATAATTTTTGAAGGTAAGGCAGAACGCCCTCTTTATTTATCAATTATGGGAGATCAGGTTGAACTTAAAGATGCATCTGAACTCTGGGGTAAAACTGTTTATGAGACCACTGATCTTTTGATTGAAAAAGCCGGAAATAAAAATGCAAGGGTCAGCTGTATTGGTCCTGCTGGTGAAAACTTAGTTAAATTTGCTGCAATTATGAATGAAAAAGATAGAGCAGCTGGCAGAACTGGAGTCGGGGCAGTAATGGGCTCCAAAAATTTAAAGGCTGTGGTTGTAAAAGCTGATGAAAAACAGGTTGAATACTTTAAAGATGAAATGATGAAGGTTGTTAGAAAACAGACCAAGATGTTGAAAGAAGATGGGGTAACCGGAGAAGGCTTACCTGCTTTAGGTACCAAGGTACTGGATAATATTATTAACTCTACAGGTCTTTATCCAGTCAATAATT
>NZ_QBLR01000078.1:0-14288 GCF_003070835.1 Halanaerobium sp.
GCCTGAGCATACTTATCTGTATTGTCACCAATAATCTTGATAGCATTCTTGTTAGCACCAACAGTACCGTCAGAACCAAGACCCCAGAACTTGCAGCGAACTGTACTTTCTGGAGAAGTATTAATATGTTCAGTAAGTTCAAGATTAGTATTTGTAACATCATCGTTAATACCAATAGTGAATTGATTTTTAGGCTCATCTTTTCTAAGGTTATCAAATACAGCCTTAATTTGAGTAGGTGTAGTATCCTTAGAACTTAAACCGTAACGTCCACCAACAATAACCGGACGCTTTTCTTGATCATAGAATAATGATCTTACATCTTCATAAAGTGGTTCCCCTACTGCACCAGGTTCTTTAGTTCTATCTAATACAGCAATCTTCTCAGCAGTTTCTGGAAGAGCCTTCATGAAGTACTTTTTGGAGAATGGACGATATAATCTTACTTTGATTAGACCAACTTTTTCTCCCTGATCAACTAAGTACTTAACAGTTTCTTCGATAGTATCAGTTACAGAACCCATAGCAATAACTACATATTTAGCATCTTCTGCACCTACATAGTTAAATGGATGGTATTCTCTACCTGTTAATTCGGAAATCTCCTGCATATATTCTTCTACAATATCAGGCACTGCATCATAAAAACTATTAGCAGCTTCACGGGCCTGGAAGAAAATATCAGGGTTTTGAGCTGTTCCCATTGTTACAGGGCGCTCAGGATTTAATGCTCTGTGTCTAAATTCGCTGACCTTGCCGTAATCAACCAATTCTGCCAGATCATCATAATCTAAAACTTCTATTTTTTGATATTCATGAGATGTTCTAAAACCATCAAAGAAATGAGTAAATGGTACACTTGATTTGATGGACGCCAGGTGAGCGACACCAGCTAAGTCCATAACTTCCTGAACACTACCGGAAGCCAGCATAGCAACACCAGTCTGGCGGGTTGCCATTACATCAGAGTGATCACCAAAGATTGATAGAGCATGAGTAGCAACAGTACGAGCACTAACATGGAATACACCAGGTAATAATTCACCGGCGATTTTGTACATGTTAGGCAGCATTAATAATAATCCCTGAGAAGCTGTAAAAGTAGTTGTCAAAGCTCCTGCCACCAGAGAACCGTGTACTGCACCAGATGCTCCTCCCTCAGACTGCATTTCAGTTAACTTCACTTCCTGGTCGAAGATATTCTTACGACCGTTAGCACTCCATGAGTCAACTAATTCAGCCATTGGAGATGAAGGAGTAATAGGATAGATAGCTGCTACGTCTGTAAAAGCATAAGCTACATGAGCTGCAGCAGTATTTCCATCCATGGTCTTCATTTGTTTTGCCATTATAACTTTCCCTCCTATTAATAAGGTAAATTTTTATTATTTATTTCCTCTTTAAGTATAATACTTTACAATTCTGCTGTCAAATATTTCACATCTTTTATTGGCCTTTTTCCGGTATTCGAAATTATTAGAATTCTTTAAATAAGCGCACTATTAGGGAAGCCTTGATTTTCCTTTAGTGATGAGTCTTTTCTGCTGAAAGAATGTAAAGTGATTTGTTAAGGTATTCGTGTTCAATTTTAAGTTCATTTTCACCCAGTATTTCCGTCAGTTTTTCCGGCTGAAAAAAATTAACAGGCTCTCCGGCCAACTTTTCAAAAAAGATAATCACTCTGGTAAAAATAGTCCTCGGATCAAATTCTAAAATATATAATTTACCACCCGGTTTGAGCACCCTAAGCGCCTCATCCAGAGCCGTTTCCACATCTCGAAAATGATGTAGGGCGTCCGAAATTGTTAGATAGTCAAATGAATGATCAGCAAAGGGCAGATCAGCCCCATCGGCCAGTACATGTTGTACCTGCTGTTTGAAAACCTTTTCCCTTCCCTGCTTGAGCATTGCCTGGGAAGGATCTGCTACTGTTATTTTAAGATTACGGGGCAGATATCTTGCCAGCTCACCGGTTCCTCCACCGAGATCCAGCAGTTCGGTTTCTGGAATACTGTCTTTCGCTACTTTTTTACTTTCCAGCTGCTCTAAATTAAGATTATCCCCACTGCCTTCAGAACATCTTTTCAACTCAGCTTTTTTTATTCGATTTCCCAGCTCAACTAAAACCTTATCATGACCGGAGATTCTCATTGCCAGGTCAAAAATTGGTGCCGCCAGAGTAAATAAGTCCATTTACATCACCTCTCATTAAATTATATCACAAAAGCTAAATATTAACAGGTTGGAGCTGCTTAAAATTTTCAGCTGCAGGCAGGAATAAAAGCTAAACTGAAGAACTTAAATATATAAGAAGTTTAAAACCTCTATCAAATTTCGAGGAGGTATTTTAATGCGATATAAAATAATAATCACGACTCTTTTAATCACGCTTATTTTAATAAATCCAGCTTCAGCAGCTGAAATAGAAAATTATTATCTGCAGACCAGCTTTTTTACCCACCACTACAGTGATAAAGACTATCAGAATAACCAGCAGCAGCTTATTGGGCTGGAAAGACACTATAGCAATAGCGATCTCGATGGAATAGCTTATTTTAAAAATACCTATGAACAGCCGACTATCTATCTCTATGCCGGAACAAACTACAGCTTATTTTCGATCGGCAAAACAGAAATCACTGCCAAATTTACCTATGGCATAGTCCACGGTTATGATGATGAAGACGGAAAATACAATACCTGGATGCATGAGGTGACAACTTTTCCGGGTTTTGTTTTTAGTTTCGGCTTAAGACGTGAGCCTTTAAGGCTTGATATTATTCCCTTTGCCGATGCAGGAATTATTATTACCGGTGGGGTAGAATTTTAGCTTTTTCTGTAAATTTAAAGACCTTTTCAAAAGAAAAAACCACCCGGATTCAGCCGATTAGCATCGACATCCCGGGTGGTTAACAGTACTTCACCTTAATTATTATTAAATAAATCTCTGGTATAAACCTTTTCTTCTACATCTTCTAATTCAGCAGCCATCCTGTTAGCTACAATAATTTCAGATTCAGCTTTAAACTGATCTAAATCATTAATCACTTTTGATCTATAGAACAGGTCATCTTCTAAAGTTGGCTCATAAACAACCACTTCAATCCCCTTGGCCTTAATCCGCTTCATTACTCCCTGGACAGAGGACTGTCTAAAGTTATCTGAGTTTTTCTTCATGGTCAGCCGATAAATCCCCACTTTTTCGGGCTGCTGTTTAATAATCATCTCTGCTATATGGTCTTTTCTGGTGCGGTTGGCATCCACAATGGCCTGCATAATATTATTGGGCACATTTTCATAATTAGCTAGAAGCTGTTTGGTATCTTTGGGCAGACAGTAACCTCCATAACCAAAAGAAGGATTATTGTAGTGATCTCCAATCCTTGGATCAAGCCCAACACCCTCAATTATCTGTTTGCTGTCTAAGTCTCTAACTTCAGCGTAAGTATCGAGTTCATTAAAGAAGGCCACCCGCATTGCCAGGTAGGTATTGGCAAATAATTTGATTGCTTCTGCCTCAGTGGAATCAGTAAATAAAACTGAAATATCCTCTTTTTCTGCTCCTTCTACCAGCAGATCGGCAAATTCTTCCGCTCTCTCAGACTGCTCACCGACAATAATCCGGGAAGGATAAAGATTATCATAAAGTGCCTTACCCTCTCGCAAAAATTCCGGTGAAAAGATAATGTTTTCCGTATCAAATTTTTCCCTGAGTTCTTTTGTGTAGCCAACGGGGACTGTTGATTTAATAATCATTACCGCATCTTCATTAAAAGAAAGAACATTAGCCACAACAGCTTCTACAGTTCTGGTATTAAAATAATTCTGGTCAGGATCATAGTTGGTTGGAGTTGCGATTATTACATAATCTGCCTCACGATAAGCCTTTAAGGCATCAGTTGTTGCTCTTAAATCAAGCTCCTTATTGGCAAGATAATCTTCAAGCTCTGCATCAACTATTGGTGACTCTCTCCTGTTGATCATTTCTACCTTTTCTTCAATTACATCAACTGCAGTAACCTCGTAATTTTGAGCAAGTAAAACCGCATTCGATAAGCCCACATATCCGGCACCTGCCACTGTGATTTTCATGTTATCATTCTCCCCTGTATGTAAATTTTATTATTGATGAATAAATTCTCAATTCTAATTTTATTATAAAAGGGGCCGAGATTCAAACAAAAAGCTCGACATTTTTTGCAGCTGAGCTCTTAATAAAGTAAATCCAGGCAGATTGCAGAAAATAAAATATTAAGTTATAATGTTAATATATATGAGCAGATCAATCAACTTAATTGTAGCGCAAAATATTACATAAACCGACAGGTTCACGGTGCGTGTACATAAACACACACAAACGCACATAAACAAACAAAAAAAGAAAGGACCAATTATGAATTACCAAAAACAGATCGAAAGTCTAGTCAGCTATTTTAAAGCTGCTGAAAGCAAAAAAGAAGATCACAAAATTGGAATGGAGTTTGAACATCTAATTTTAAAGGAAGATTTAACTGCAGTCAGCTATTCAGAGGCTGAGGGAATTGAATCCCTGCTTGAGCAGTTAAGTCAGGGCAGCTGGGAAAAAGTTTTTGAAGGTGATAATTTAATTGGACTTCAGGATGCTGAGCGAGCAGTGACTCTGGAGCCCGGGGGCCAGCTTGAACTGAGCCTCATTCCCTTTGCAGATTTAGAACAAACTAAAAAAATCTATCATAAGTTTCTGGCAGAGCTTAAAGAAATTTTAAGCAGCAGAAAGCAAAAACTAGCCGTCCTCGGCTACCAGCCAGCAAGTTCAATTGAAGATCTTCCGCTGCTGCCTAAAAAACGCTATGACTTCATGTATAAATATTTTAAAGATCGGGGTAGATATGCCCATCACATGATGAAAGGTACAGCCTCTGTGCAGATGAATATTGATTATACTGACGAAAAAGACTACATAAAAAAATTGCGGGTTGGCTATTTTTTAAGCCCTCTAATCTATTATCTTTTTGACAATACTCCTTTTTTCGAAGGAAAAAAAGCTTCAGATGCAAGCATTAGAGAAGAAATCTGGTCAAACTGTGACAGCGACCGCTCGGGCATCATCCCGGAAGTCTTCGCTAAAGAATTTGGCTACCGTGATTATGCTGAGTATATCTTAAATACTCCAGCAATTATTGATTTAAAAGATGATGAATTAGTCTACAGCGGTTCAAAGAAAATTAAAGAGCTGATGGAAAACGATAAAGCTGAGACTATTGACCACTATCTCTCTATGGTTTTTCCGGATGTCAGAACCAAAAAGTATATCGAAATCAGATCAGCAGATGCAGTTCCCTATCCCTATAACTTTGCCTTTGCTGCTTTATTAAAAGCTGTCTTTTACGATCAGGCAAATCTTGATTATTTTTACGAGCAGTCTCTAAAATATTCACAGCCGGAATTTCTGCAGTTTAAGGCTGAAATTACCGGTTCTAAAGAAAGCCAGCTGCGAAAGGATTTAGCAGCCGAGCTTTTTGAGCGGGCGGAAAGAACTTCCGCGGAGGATGAATTAGAATATCTTAAGGAATTAAAAGAGCTCTACCTAAATTATGGCCGCCCAAAATTTAGAACTCTAAATAATCTTAAGCAGGGTAAGAAGGAAGCCTTAAACTGGTGTATTCTAAATTAAATAATTTAACCCCGGTAAATTTAAATTAATAAATTACCGGGGTTTTAATTTCTTAGTTGATTATTTTATTTTTATATTAATCTTATTATTTCTTTTTTAACTAACTTATTCTTCCTTCATAAATTCTCTAAAGAAGACTATAAATACTGCCAGCATTAAAGCCAGCACGGCTGCAATTGCAACATTTAACTTTGTGTTTGGACTGACCGGATTTTCTGGCAGATAAGGTGCATCCAGAATCTCCAGAGGATAAAAGTTTTCAAGCTCTGATTCTCTTCTCTCAATTTCTCTTCTCAGCTCCAGCCGTGAACTCTGCAGTGAAGAATTTTCCTGAATCAAAAGAGAAGCCACTTCGCTCTCTCCACTTTCTCTGCTTGACTGAATTAATTCCTGGTTTCTTGCCAGATTAGAATTTAAATCCTCGAGCTCAGTTTTTAAACTAGAAATGTATTCTCGGTCATTTTCCAGTTTGTTTTCAAAATATTGATTGGAAGCTTCTTCAAAATTACTAATTAATCCTGCCGCCACATCCATAGTTAACTGCGGCTCATCATTTTTTACTGTTATTGAAATAATTGATGTATTGTTAACCTGGCTGACGGTTAAGTTGTTATTAATGTAAGAATTCAATCTGGCTGCTGACAGGTCAAAATCCTCTGCCTGCATCACTTTCTGCATTAGACCAGTACTGCTTAAAAGCTGGACAGCCGTATCCGGATTGCTGTAGAGCCCTTCGTAATTTGACAGCTGTATTTTGGCCTTTGTTTCGTATGTCGGTGCCATATAATATGAACTGACTAAAAATGCAGCTATAACCGCCAGTATTACCAGCCCACCGATAAAAAATTTGTTCTTCCATAAGAGAAGTATATATTCTCTTAAATCAATCTCATATTCGTCATAATAATTAGGATGCTGCTCCCGTTCCATTAAAATACCTCCATAAAACCACAATTTAATTAAAATACCATATCTATTATATTATCACAGTTAGTCTATTTCAAGTCTAAAACTGCTTAAATTATATAAGCGAGCTGTTAATTAAAATTAATCTTAGCTATATAATCAAATTTCAGCTCAACAATTTCTGCAGCTGCCGGCCAGACAATAATTTTCTGCCCCTTAAGGTCAGATTTAATTTCGGAGCCATCTTTCCGCTTAATTAAATAGCTCTCCTCATCTGCTAAATATTCAATAGCAAGCAGATTATTATAACTGATCTTTAAAGGACTTCCAAGAGAAGTACTTACACTGATAGAATCTTCTACGGTACTGGCAAAAAAGAGGTCCCCGTTCTTTAATCTTACAGTGATTTCTTTATTCTCGTCAAAAGCACTGCTGGCAGAAAAATCGACACTCCTAATCTCGGATACTGCAAAAACTCTTTCTGAGCTATTAGCCATAAATCTAATCTCTGTCAGAAGCTGGCCGCTAAATCTATTATTTCCTGAAGCTCTCAGAACAAAAATTTCTTCTTCATTGACGAGCTCTTTATTAATTTTACTTAAATACTGCTGCTGGATATTCAATTTTCCGTAGGCTGTCTGCAGGCTCAAACTTTGATTTTGAACCTCACCCCGCAGTTTTTCTCCACTTTGCAGCTCAATTTGATCAGCAGAGACGGCTCCAGTCATTATAAATATTATTACAAATATAAATATGGAAAGTGCTGATATTTTTTTCATTTTTAAACCTCCTGACACTTACTTAAAGCTTTTTAAATTACTGCTGCTTATTCTTCGAACATATTATGCAGAATGCTGGAAACAAAGCTTACAATTACAGAGGCTATTAAAGCAGAAAAGAAACCACTGACTGCAAAACCGGGCACTAAAACTGAAGTTAAAGAAAGCATTATTGCATTAATCACCAGTAAAAATAGGCCAAAAGTTAAAATAGTAAACGGAATTGTCAGGATAGTAAAGATCGGTCTGATAAAACCATTTACAAAGCCTAAAACAACCGCTGCAAAGAAACCAGCCCAGACTCCGGTAACTGTAATTCCCGGCAGTAAATAGGCAGCTACTAACAGAGCAACCATTGTTGAAAAAACTTTCGCAAAGAAATGAGACATTTAAATTCCCCCTCTTTATATTTTTAAAATTATTATCTTTCTTATCTTATATAGATATCTTATATACATATTTCTCTGATAATTACATTATACCTTTTTTGAAAAAAATGTCAAAGTAAATGCCTGCAGCTGTTTATTTTAAAGAAAATATATTCATTTTTTGTAATATAGTTGACAGGATTACTAGACTATATTATAATATAAATCAAAGTAAAGTGCTCAACTTTAAATTAACTATATTCGACATTAAGTTTTGGGAGGTATTTATGATTTTTAATAATGTAACAGAACTAATAGGAAATACTCCTTTAGTTAGGCTAAATAATTTAGTCAGGGACGATTCTGCTGAGGTTGTTTTGAAACTTGAGAGTTTTAACCCCGGTGGAAGTGTTAAAGATAGAATAGCATTTAATATGATAGATGAGGCTGAAAAGGCCGGCAAAATTGAACCGGGTGGTGTTTTAGTAGAGCCAACAAGTGGTAATACCGGAATTGGAATTGCTATGGTTGGAGCTGCAAAAGGCTATACTGTTGTTCTGACAATGCCCGAATCAATGAGTCAGGAAAGAAGGCAGATGCTCAAGGCTTATGGAGCTGAATTGGTTCTAACTCCAGCAGCTGAAGGTATGAAAGGTGCAATCTCTAAAGCAGAAGAAATTGCTGCCGAAAGAGATGGCTTTATTCCTTCTCAATTTACCAATCCTGCTAATCCTGATATCCACCGCAGAACTACTGCCAAAGAAATAATCGCTGAAGCTCAGGGTAAAATTGATTATTTTGTGGCAGGTGTTGGAACCGGTGGTACGATTACTGGTACCGGCGAAAAATTGAAAGAAAGAATTAATAACCTGAAGGTAGTTGCAGTCGAGCCTGAAAACTCTGCTGTTATTTCCGGTGGTGAACCAGGCCCCCATAAAATTCAGGGGATTGGAGCCGGATTTATACCTGAAGTGTTAAATACTGAAATTATTGATCGAGTAGAAAAGGTAAAAAACGATGAAGCTTTTACAACTGCTAAAAGATTAGCGGCTGAAGAAGGTATCTTTGCCGGGATTTCAACTGGCGCTGCAGTGGCAGCTGCCCTGAAACTTGCCGATGAAGTAGGCGCAGATAAAAGAATTGTTGTTATTGCACCTGATACAGGTGAGCGCTACCTCTCAACAGGAGTTTTTGGCTAAGCTGAAGTGCAGTTACCAAATACCACCCGATTTTTGTCGAAATTTATATTTTTTTAATAAAGTTTACCCCGATAATTTGATATAGAAGAATTTCCCCTGTGAAAGGCCCGGAGGACCCCCAACCTACCGGGCTATTTTTTTGTAAAATTATAGTTTTTAGTGTATAATTTACATTAAGCTAGTTTAAAGTGTCTATTAATTCTAACTTTTATTTTAATGAAAAAGATTAATTACTTAAAATTTTTTAAAAAGAGAGTGATATCAAATGGGGAAATATATTGCTGCCCGGAAACCGGTTCTAGACAAAAATCAAGAGGTATTTGCTTATGAGATAGTTTTTAAAAATGTAATTAAGGGTAAAGAACTCACTAAAACTTCAAATCTTTTTGCCGAAGAAATTAGTGATGATATTGAATTTTTTGAGAAAAGCAACCTTGCTGATGGCAAAAGAATTTTTATTCATTTTAATGCAGAACTGCTTCAGAGCGAAGTTCCTCAGCTTTTATCAAAGGCAAAACTCGGCATCGAAGTTTCAGCTGCTCTTAATTTTGAAAATCAAATCAAAAATAACATAAAAAATTTAAGAGAAATGGGTTCACTGCTTATCTTAAATCAATCAGAAGCTGCTCCAGCAGAGAACGAACTTTATAATTATGCAGATATAATTAAAATTGATTATAAAAAGGCTTCTAAAGCCGAACATAAAAGTTTTATCGAAAAGATAAAATCTCAAAGCTCCAAAGGAGTCAAATTCTTAGCCCAAAACATCGATGAGCACCATCACTTTAAAGAGGCAAAAGAGCTCGGTTTTGATTATTTTCAGGGAATTTTCTTTACAAAAGCTGACATGATAAGTGACAGCGGTACCCCGGGGTATAAAATAAACTACCTCAATGTCTTAAAAGAATTAAATAAAGAGGATGTTGATTTTGATGAAGTTGAGAAAATAATTAAAAATGATATCTCAATGACTTTCAGCCTCTTAAAAACAATTAATTCTGCCTCTTATGGCTATAATGTCTCTTCAATCAAACAGGCCTCAGCCCTGCTGGGAGTTAAAGGCCTCAAAAAATGGAGTCTGCTTTATCTAATTAGTGGTTTAAAAGATGATAAGCCAAATATTCTTTTTGTTAATACCCTAACTCGGGCTAAATTTGCCGAATCACTTGCAGAAGAATTTAAGGCAGCTGAAAAAAGTGAAGATTTATTTACAATGGGCATTTTTTCGATGATGGATGCTTTTTTAAATAGACCGATGTCAAAGATTCTGGAAGAAACTGCTCTCACCGAAGAAATTAAGGAAGCTCTTTTGATCAGAGAAGGGGTTATGGGAGAAATCTTAAATCTTGTTATTGCCTTCGAAAGGGTTAAGTGGGATCAGGTAGCCCTAATCGAAAAAAAGAACCAGCTCGATCCTAAAAAACTCTATAATAAATATCTGGAAGCTGTAGATTTTGCTTATGAAACAATGGGAATTTTAATTAAAAATCAGAAATAATCAATTAAATTTTGAAAGACTATCTTTAAGGGGGATTTTTTTATGGCAAGTAAAGTATTTATGGCAGATATGAAAGCTTCATCTGGCAGTGAAAGTCTGGTTAAAAAACTGGGGAAATTATTTTATAAGGCGGGTTTTCACGAATTAATCGAGGAAGATGATTTTGTGGCAATCAAACAGCATTTTGGTGAGCCGGGCAATACAGCCTTTATCAGGCCGGTCTTTACCCGCGAGATTGTCCAAATTGCAAAGAAATTAAAGGGGAAACCTTTTTTAACTGATGCCAATACTCTTTATACCGGCGAGCGCTCCAATTCTGTTGACCACCTAAACGCAGCAATTGGTAATGGTTTTGGTTATGCCACTGTTCAGGCACCAATAATTATCGCCGATGGTCTCACCGGCAAAGGCTCAACTGAAGTTGAGGTTAACCTTAAACATTTTGATAAGGTCCGCATCGCCTCTGAGGTTCTCGATGCTGATGTATTGATCAGTCTGGCTCATTTTAAGGGTCATGAGCTGGCAGGTTTTGGCGGCACCTTTAAAAATATCGGAATGGGACTCGGCAGTAGAGCCGGCAAGCAGATGATGCACTCAGCCGTGCTGCCCGAAATCACTGAATCAGAATGTATTAAATGTATGCAGTGTGTAAAACACTGTCCGGAAGATTGTATTACTATTAATGAAAATGAAAGCTACATCGACCATGAAATCTGTATTGGCTGTGGAGAATGTGTTGTCACCTGCCCGACCGATGCAATTTCTGTTGAATGGGAATCTACCAGTGAAGGAATGGAAGAGCGTCAGGTAGAATTTACTTATGGAATTGTTAAGGATAGAAAAAATGTTTATATCAATTTTATCACCAATGTTTCTCCTGACTGTGACTGTGCTGGCTGGAGTGACCGCCCGATTGTCAATGATATCGGTATTTTAGCTTCTAAGGATCCGGTTGCCCTGGAGCAGGCTTCTTTAGATCTCGTCAATCAGGCTGAACCGAAGGGAATGCTTGAGGACCGCGATTTAAAGCCGGGTGAAAATAAGTTTAAGGCAGTTCATCCGAGTACTGATGGTGGAGTAAGGCAGATTGATTATGCAGCAGAAATTGGAATGGGCTCAAAAGAATACGAGCTGGTTTCTTTATAAAACTTCCAGGTGCTGCAAAAGATGCAGCCGCCGGATACAACTTGATTTAACTCTAATATCTAAGCCCAGCTCTCAGGCTGGGCTTTTTTAGCTCAATTTTATTTTTAATCAATTCTACTTTTTAAGCTACTGCATGACCTCACTTTCACCTAATTTATAATCCACTATTTCCAGCTTGTTCTTGATATCAAGCCCATACTTGCAGGCTTTAAATTCAGCCGCTTTAGTCAGCAGGTCAGCTGCTTTTAACTCCAGCTTCTGATAGCGAGCTTCTGCCAGTTCTCTGTCGCCAAACCAGAAGCGGAGGCGGTCCCGCAGAGCATATTCAGCAGGATTTCTAGGCCTGCCGTCATACATCTGACGGTCAAAATAACCTTCCATTCTAAATACAGCTTTCAAGTCTTCCCCAAATTCTTTAGAAACACTACACTGATCACACTGGCGGCAGATATAATCTCCCAATTCTTCCGCATTGGCAAATAGTTCTTCTTTTTCAGCCTCAGTCAGCGGCTCAAACTCCTCTGCCAGCCTTAAATCCATCTCCAGCATCTCCTGGTTATTCATCCCTGTTACCACAGCATCAACCGGCAGTGAAAAAACATAGCGAAAGGCATCTTCTACATTCTGCCACAGAAATCCATCAGCAAGCGGTTTCATGCAGAGTGTTCCTATCTCCTTTTTTTTAAGCAGCGGCAGCAGCTGATCCTCTAATTTAGGAAAGTTGAATTTGTCGAAATAATTGAAGTGAGTCATCATCACTTCAAATTCGCCAGTTTTTAAGGCTTTAATTAAAACATCGGGCTGACCGTGAGCTGTAATCCCAATATGTTTAACTTTCCCCATTTCTTTTGCTTTTTTGGCAGCTTCCAGGGAGCCGCCCGGTTTTAAAATCGCCTCCAAATCTGCCTCATCACCAACACCATGCATAAAAATTATGTCGAGGTGGTCTGTCTGCAGATTTTTCAGACTGCGGTCTATTTCTGCCATTGCACCCTCAGCATCTCTGACTCCAGTTTTACTGGCCAGAACAAGCTCATCCCGCCGGTTTTTAACTATTTCCCCGATCTTCTTTTCTGACTCACCATCACCATAAGAAGCTGCTGTTTCCAGATAATTTCCACCTCGATCTAAATAAGTGGTCAATAAATCCGCAGCCCTGTCAGCCGGTATTTCTATTAGGTGAAAGCCGCCAAAACCGAGCAGACTAACTTCCATGCCAGTTTTTCCAAGTCTTCTCTTTTCCATTTTAAATTCCCCCTAATTTATAATTTTACTTTAAAAGTTTTAATCTCATATCACTAGCATTGCATAAAAATATTTAAGCATTGTCAAATTTAAGTTATTGAGAAACTATACTATCTACAGAATATTCAGTCACACCCTTATCCTTTTTTAAGAAAAAGAGATAACAGAGTATTAAGAGATAGCCTTTATCCACATTTTACCATAATATATTTGTTCTTTTTACAGAATTACTGGATTGAATTCTGTTGAATATAAAAGTTCTGTATCTCCTGCCATCACCTGCCTTTCGGTTAGCTGATAGATTTTTTCGTAATCTATCACTCTCCGACCTTTAGAAGTGCGTGATGGTGGTCGATTTATCTTTCTAATAAAAGCCTTTAGACTTTCAAACATACAGGCCCTAAAGTATTTAAGTACTTTAAATAAGCTCTTATCTGTATTGGCTTCTCTTTTTAAAAGAGTAAGTAATACAAAGCTGATTAAAGCGGTAAATATCTGTGATTTAACAGCATTTTCACTGTGTCCATAAAAGACTTTAACATGCAGATGCTGTTTGATCCACTTAAAGAAGATCTCTATCTGCCAGCGATCTCTGTAGTATCTGCTGATTAATATTGCAGAATGTTTAAAGTCGTTTGTGATTAATCTAACTGTACTGCCAGGGTTTTCTCTGTCAGGTATTTCTAGGATTCTTAAGATGTTATTCATCTGATTATCCTGTTTTGGGTCACCTAAAAGAACAGTAGAATCTTCAACTTCCTGACCATCAATAATTACAGTTTTAGTTTTTAGAACTTTAATTTTAGCATTACTCTTAAGCCTTGATAGGAAGAGAATACCAGCGTCACAGTAGTTATCAAAGCTTTGATAGTCAACATAAGCTCTGTCAAAGACATGGAGAGTATCTGTATCATGAAAAATCAGATTATCCATTTTAGTTTTATCTGCACCTTTAGCAGGGGTTATCTCAACTTTATCAGGCATAATATCTCCATCATAAATGATGCGGGTATGTATTTTAATTCCTGCTTTAGTTGATCTGAAATCAGCCCAGGGATAATTACTTAAAGCCATAGAGACAGTTGAAGCATCAATGATGTTTAGCTGGCCGAGATTATTTCTGTAGAAATTGGCTCCTCTTTTGGTTAGAGCCTCCAGTTTAATCTGATTAAATATTTTTTCAAAGATAACTGGCGGAATATCTCTTAACCTTCTCGAAAGTTGAGAGGCGCTAATTGAATCAAGATCAATCTCTTTTTTAAGATCAGATTTATTGCTAACATCGATACTTAAGCTGTCAAGAGAGCTGACAGATTCAAGCTGACCATAGAGCAAAATTTGAAATAACTTTTTAGTTGTAAGTTTTTTAGTGTATCTGTCCAGTTCAAGTTCAGCAACAATTTTTGAGAATAAATTAAAATTTATTGAAACAAGTAGTTGATTAAATGTGGTTTCTGTGATATCTTTGTCCATAGTATATGCTCCTTATTTTTT